>JAICIM010000100.1 GCA_025928885.1 Ktedonobacteraceae bacterium
AACACTACCACTGGAAGATTTGCTCTACGAGAGCGGCTGCCGGGGCGTGCAACAGCGCACCTACACACTCGATTTTTCCGCAGAAGCCGAGGCCAATATCGGCATGGTCGATAACGCCCTGATCTTCTTGCGCCAGATCAAACCATTCGTCCTGGAGATGGGAGGAGTGAAACCGCAGGAGTTTGAGCATCTCTATCAAGAGGCGTGTCTGGAGATGCGCTCCCACACCTTCTGCGGACAATGGCTCTTAGAGATGGCCTGGGGCAAGAAAAGCGCCATTGGTACATACAAATGAGAACACACGCAAAAAAAGTGGGAGCACCTCTCAATGAGAAGCGCTCCCACTTTCAATTGTCTGTTTTATTGCACGTTTGAAACGGTTTCCCGGGCAGAGACTACAATCTTGCCATCCTGCATCGTTAACACAGCCTCTTTGTCACTGGCAATTTCACCGGCCAGCAACGCATCGGCCAGGGCGTCATCGACATAGGTCTGGATCGCCCGGCGCAACGGACGCGCACCGTACTCCTCGTCGTACCCTTCCTCCAACAGGAAATCACGCACCTCATCGGTGATGACCAGTTCGATCTTCTGCTCGTGCAGGCGATTGCGCACCTGATCCAGCATCAGATCGACGATGCGGTACAGCTCCGCCTTACCCAGCGACTGGAAGACCACGATCTGATCGATACGGTTGATGAACTCTGGACGGAAGACCCGTTTCAAGCCATCCAACGCCTTCGAGCGGATCGCCTCCTGCTGCTCGTCGCGTACCCCCTGATCGTCCTTCTTCGCAGAGAAGCCGATCCGTGCGGCACGTTTGAGATCAGCACTGCCGACGTTACTGGTCATAATCACCACGGTATTCTTGAAGTCCACCGTGCGGCCCTGACCATCAGTTAAGCGACCATCATCCATAATCTGCAACAGCGCGTTGAAGACCTCTGGATGCGCCTTCTCAACCTCGTCGAACAGGATGACGCTATACGGGCGACGGCGCACCTGCTCCGTCAACTGACCACCCTCATCATAGCCTACATATCCCGGAGGGCTACCAAACAGGCGGGCAACGGTATGCGGCTCCATGTACTCCGACATATCGAAGCGGATCATGTTCTCCTCACCAGCAAAGAGTTCTGCCGCCAGGGCCTTCGCCAGCTCGGTCTTACCAACACCGGTGGGACCCAGGAAGAGGAAGGAACCAATCGGGCGTTTCGGATCTTTCAAACCGGCACGCGAACGACGGATCGCGCGAGAGACAGCCCCAATCGCTTCATCCTGTCCGATGACACGCTTGCGCAGATCATCCTCAAGGTTGCGCAAATTCTGGCGCTCGCTCTCCAACATCTGGCTCACAGGAACCCCGGTCCAGGCTTCCACGACACGTGCGATATGCTCAGGCGTGATAATCAACGAGACCACATCGCTGGACTGGGCGCGGGCTTTTTCCAGATTCGAGAGCGTCACCAGCTCTTGCTGGCGCATTCTCGCAGCACGCTCGTAGTCCTCAGCGTTGGCGGCCTCTTCTTTCTCCGCCTGAATGTCGGCAAGCTCTTTCTCCAGATCGGCAATCAAGGTCGGGCTGACAATGCCCTTCTCAGTTGCCTCCAGGCGCAGGGCTGAACCGGCCTCGTCCATCACGTCGATAGCTTTGTCGGGCAAGAAGCGATCGTTGATATAGCGATCGGACAGCTTCACTGCCGCCTCGATGGCCTCATCCGTAATGCTGACGCCGTGATGCGCCTCATAGTTGGGGCGGACGATGTGCAACATATCAATGGCCTCTTCAGCGCTTGGCTCGTTGACCATGACCGGCTGGAAACGACGCTCCAGAGCGGCATCTTTCTCGACGTGCTTGCGATACTCATCAAGCGTGGTAGCGCCGATACAACGCAGTTCACCACGCGCCAGAGCGGGTTTAATCATATCGCCAGCACCAACTGCTCCCTCAGCTGCGCCAGCCCCAACGACTGTATGCAACTCGTCGATGAAGACGATAGTATCAGGCGCTTCTCGCAGCTCCTCAAGAATGGACTTGATACGCTGCTCAAACTGGCCCCGGAACATTGCTCCGGCTACCATGCCGCCGATATTCAGCGAAACGATACGTTTGTTGCGCAATCCGGGAGGAACATCGCCCTCTTGAATGCGCCGGGCAAGCCCTTCAACAATGGCAGTCTTACCAACACCCGGTTCGCCGATAAGCACTGGGTTATTCTTCTGGCGACGACCCAGGACAGTAATCACGCGGCGCAGTTCTCGCGCTCGCCCGGCTGCCGGATCAAGTTTCCCCTCAGCAGCTTCGGCTGTCAGGTCACGGCCATATTGATCTAGAGTTGGTGTTTTGCTATGTTTAGCCTGTCGCTCAGCGGTCGCTGTATTGACCCCACCAGCTGACGAGGCGGATCTATTGTTATTGTTGGAAAAAGGAAAGGGAGCACCGGGTACCTGACCTTCCAGGCCACCCATCTGTCCCATAGCGTTCATCAGTTCGTCAACACACGACTGGCACAGATAGTGCGACTCACGCCGTCCATCAACCACCTGATCGACACGCACACGGGCCGGGTTTTTCTGGCAACGTTCACATTTCATTCTATTGCATGCTCCTCGCTATTAGTTTCTTACGAGATGGGCCTCTATCCCCATTGTCTTTTAGCAATCTCATCAGAGGACTGCTAAGATTATAACACGGATCTCAGCCCTTGTCTAGCACTCTCTTCTGTTGATTGCTAACTCACCTATAATAACAGTGGGTTTACGGATGTTATTCCCACAGGACGAAATATTGTGTAAGATGTTTATGCTCACCGCAACTGCTTCAACGCTGCAAGCAGAGGGCTTCGTGAGGTAGATGATACGAGGGGAAGTGTCAACCTTTCGTAGCGTCTACCATAGAAAACACGCTATCCCACTACCTTATTCCAGAATCCCATGTACACAGAGGAGAAGATACCAATCTACATCAACTCGTCTCTTTTCTTCTGATCACGATCTTCACCTTTCTTTTGATACGGAGATAGGACCATATCGGCATACAATGCATGCGACAGGCGGTACAGCGAGATCGCACGTGAGCAGAGAGGATGTGATATATTCAAAGCAGATGAATGGCCGCATACAAAGAAGGAGCAGCCAATGGATTTTATGTATTCAGCAAAGGTGAACGAACTGCGCACGCGCGTAACCGCTTTTATGGAGCGTGCTATTTACCCTAACGAGCACACATACCGCGAACAGATTGCCACCTCTGGCGATCCGCATCACCACGCCGAAATTGTCGATGAACTGAAGGCCCAGGCGAAGGCAGAGGGCCTGTGGAACCTGTTTCTGCCTGACAAAGAGTATGGTATGGGGCTGACCAACCTGGAGTATGCTCCCCTGGCAGAGATTATGGGACGCGTTGGCTGGGCCTCCGAGGTCTTTAACTGTGCTGCCCCCGACACCGGCAATATGGAGATCCTGGCCCAATTTGGCACGATAGAGCAGAAGCGGCAATGGCTCCAACCGCTGCTCAACGGGGAGATACGTTCGGCCTTCGCCATGACCGAACCGGATGTTGCCAGTTCGGACGCCACCAATATCCAGCTCACCATCCAGCGCGACGGCGACAGCTACGTGCTCAATGGGCGCAAATGGTGGATCTCCGGGGCCGCCCGTGAGCGCTGCAAAATCTTCATCGTCATGGGCAAGACCGATCCTCACAACCCGGACCGCCACCTGCAGCAGAGCATGATCCTGGTTCCCCGCGACATGCCAGGAGTCACCGTCAAGCGCAACCTGCCGGTGATGGGCTATGTCGATAACGAGGGTCACTGCGAGGTGCTTTTCGAGAATGTGCGCGTCCCGGCCAGCAATCTGCTCGGCACGGAAGGCAGCGGCTTCGCCATCGCACAGGCACGGCTGGGACCGGGACGCATCCATCACTGCATGCGGGCCATCGGCGGCGCCCAATATGCCCTTGAGCTGATGTGCCAGCGGGCGGCCTCGCGTGTGGCCTTTGGCAAGCGGTTGATTGAGCAGGGCGTGATTCAAGAATGGATCGCGCAATCGCATCTGGAGATTGAGCAGGCACGCTTATTAACGCTGAAAGCCGCCTGGATCATCGATACACAGGGCAAAAAAGCGGCCCAGAACGAGATCGCCATGATCAAAATCGCGGCTCCCCAGGCGTTGACCAATGTTGTGAACCGCGCTATCCAGGTCTTCGGTGCCGCCGGTCTCTCCGACGACTTCCCACTCGCCTCGATGTGGGCGCATGGCCGCACCCTGCATATCGTTGATGGGCCGGACGAGGTACACAAACGTTCACTCGCCCGCTCTATCATTCGCCAGTATACTTCATAATATATACATGATGAGGCTAACGGCTTGCTTGCTCGTTTGCCTCATCGCAACTATCATTCATTCTATATACAACCATCATTCTATATATAGGAATCATATGAACGAACCATTTCTTACGCGACGTACACAGGCCGCCGAACTCTGGCTGATCCGACACGGCGATGCCATTCCAGGACCAGAAGAGATCATCCCCAGCGGCATCTACGACAATCTCCCTCTCAGCAAAAAGGGACGCGAACAGGCCCGACTGCTGGGCGAACGACTGCAAGCCATTACATTTGACGCCGCCTATAGTAGTCCGTTGCGACGCTGCCAGGAGACCGCCGCGCCCACGATTGAGCTACAACGTTTGCGGCTTACACTGGTTGAAGATGTGAAGGAGATTTATCTGGCCGATGCCGTTCCTGTCGAGCATGATGGGGAGAGCGGCGATCTGGTCGCACTGAGTAAAGCGCTGACCGATCGCCAGATAGAGATTGTACGGACCGTGAGCAGCAGCGGAAGCTGGGACTCGCTGCGTACCGGCGAATCGTCCAAAGCCTTTCGCCAGCGCGTCGTTACAGCCATTGACGGGATCGCGCAGCAGCATATCGGTGATCGCGTACTGATCTTTGCTCACGGCGGCGTCATCAACGCCTATGTCGCCGAGGTTCTGAGGTTAGAGAAAGAGTTTTTCTTTCCCTGCGCAAATACATCCATCACCATGATTCGCGTACGAGATACGACCCGCGTCCTCTATACGCTGAACGATATCGGGCATCTCGCGCCGCTCTTCAATGCGTCTGAACGCGCTTGACGTTGGGATTGTAGCGCATCAACTCCGCAGGCACCAGGGTGGTGTCCTGGCGATGCAAAGAGGCACGCCGTCGCTGTAAAAGAGTGCGGCGCTCCTCGTGCCTCTCCCGTTCGCGACGCGCCCGATAGGCGGCATGGAGAATATACTCGGCAATTGCTCCCACCTTGCGCGGCACGCCATAAAAGCTGGGGAAATCGTTGATATCGACCAGAACCAGCCCTTCTGGCGTCTCCAGCACGTCCACGCCATAGAGATCGAGGCCAAAGACCTGCCCCACCTGACGAGCTAGCTTGAGCATCTCACGCGAGACCGGTATCTCGTCCTCCTGCACCTGTCCGTGCAGGGGAGAGCTTTTGGTCACAGCATGCACCTCCTGCCCGGTCACATAGAGCTTGATATCATAGCCGGTATTTTCGACATAGCGCATGGCCAGATAGTGTGTTGACTCATCCAGGGTCAGCGTCGCCATCTCCTCTGGCGTACGCACAAGATGAATATCCTGCATTGAAGTGCCATTGCTAGGCTTGACTACCACTGGATAGATCTCATGCGGCACCTTCGAGAGCGCTCGTGGATGCCCGACAAAATAGGTCAGAGGCACGGGCAGCCCATTGGCATGCGCAAAGGCAGCCGCGACCGCTTTATCGCGCACGAGCCGAATCGCCCGCGAATTGTTGATGGTCGGAATGCCGATCGCCTCAGCCGCCTCCAAAATCGTCAGGCCAGGACCATCAGAGACGGTTTTCAGCACATACGCGTCGTATTTCCAGAGCGAGAGATCGGTCAGACTGGTCACTGCCGCATAGGGCTGCAACACGTCTATCTTGTGGCCCCACTGCTCCAGTTGGTCCGCCACAACCATTGGCATAGGCTTATGGACATATCTTTCTTCCAGAATAAAGCAAAAATACACCTTAATCCTCCTTCACAGCTTCTACCGGTGCAATAATAGATTATTATTTCTAACCATCTACAGTATACTCCTCACACGCTGGATTGACTATGAGATGGCTAACAAAAATACTGAGACGCATAGACAGTATTTCGGGAAACAAACTCATCAACGTATGAGGTACAGCCGGTCTTTCGCTACAAAAAAAGCGCTTTCCTGCTTTCCACTACACTCTCACAACGAGGCATGCTATAATAGATGCTATGAAACCAGGACTATTTTCTGCTACTGCAGAAGCTTACATAGCCAATCTTGTGCGCCATGCAACCACGGAGCGCTACCTGCTCTCCGCCGGGTAGCTATGCCTCATTTTACCCCCCGCTATCTTTTATAAGAAACGCTTATGACACTATTCACCTGTCACATACCATCCGCTTTAACCTGCTTTTTATGCGCCCAGCCTTGAGTGCTGCAATGGTCCGGTTGAGTGGATTGGAATAGAAAGAAGCAGAAAGAGGAAACAACTATGGATCTGATGGATAAGCTAGCTAGCCTTGCCAGCCGTTACGAGGAACTCAATAGACTGATGGCCCAACCAGAGGTACTCGAAGATATCCAGCAATTGCAGCGCTACAGCCGCGAACACTCGGAGCTTGAAGAGGTGGTGCAAAAATACAACGCCATCAGCGAGACCGAGCCACAGATCGCCGATGCCCAGGAGCTTTACAACAGCGAAGAGGGCGAGATGCGCGATCTGGCCTTTGAAGAGATGGAAGATCTCAAACGCCGCCGCGAACAACTGATCGAAGAGGTCAAGGTTGCGCTGCTGCCACGAGACATTATGGACGAGAAGAACGCCATTGTCACCATTCAGGGCGGAGCTGGTGGCGACGAGGCGGCCCTGTTTGCCGCCGAACTCTTCCGCATGTATAGCCGCTATGCCGATGGTCGCCGCTGGAAAATCGAGGTCATGGATGCCAACGAGACCGAGCAGGGCGGCATCAAAGATGTCACCTTTGTCGTGAAGGGCAAGGGAGCTTACAGCCGCATGAAGTACGAGGGCGGCACGCATCGCGTCCAGCGCGTCCCCGTCACAGAGGCCAACGGGCGCATCCACACCTCGACGGCCAAAGTGATCGTGTTGCCGGAGGCGGACGACGAGACCGAGATCGAGATTAAAGACAACGAGATTCGCGTCGATGTCTATCGCTCCACCGGACATGGCGGCCAGAGCGTCAATACGACCGACTCTGCCGTGCGTATCACTCACCTGCCGACCGGGCTGGTCGTCACCTGTCAGGACGAGAAATCGCAGCTGAAGAACAAGCAAAAGGCGTTGACGGTGCTGAAATCGCGGCTGTGGGATCTGCAAGAGGCCAAACGGCAGGAGGAGCTGAGCAAAAACCGTCGTTCCCAGGTTCAGACCGGTGATCGCAGCGAGAAGATTCGCACCTATAACTTCCCGCAGGATCGCGTCACCGACCATCGCATCGGACTGACCCGGCACAATCTGCCCGGCGTGCTTGGCGGCAACCTCGACGAGTTTATTGATAACCTGATCGCGGTTGACCAGGCCGACAGGCTCCAGACGATGTTCGCCTCCTGATTACAACCCCAGGAACGCAGAAGAGATCAGGGTTTAGGTACTCTGATCTCTTCTCTTTTAAATTCCTTCTGCATTTTTACAGGAGAAGAATTCTAACTGCAAAATACATGTTATTGATTTTCTACATTTCAAGATGATAGTATCATCTTCCCTGTTCTATTGACACTGCAATGCAGGGCATGTTAGACTTTCTGTAAGCCAGTCGAGAAAGTAAAGGTTCACGATGCCAATTGCACAACCACAAGCTATACGTACTATTTTCTTTGACGTAGGTTTCACTTTACTCCATCCATATCCTTCATTACCTGAAATTTGCCACCAGGTCTGCCAGCAGCTTCATTTGCATATCCACCTGGACGAAGTGCGAGACCGCATGCATATTGCAGAAGACTATTTTTTGCGGCAACAACGACTGAACCGTCATACCTGGGCCAGCGAGCAAGCGATCAAAGAGTTCTGGATTGGTTACTATATGAATTTGCTCCGTCCCTTTGTGGAAGAGCACGACGAGGCCCGGCTCTATCAACTCTCAGATGCTATCAATCAAGAATTTGCAAAACACACGAGCTGGCAAATGTACCCGGATGTCTTGCCGACGCTGGACGCCCTGCATGCACGTGGCTACACACTGGGCGCGGTCTCCGATTGGGGAATCGCTCTCGGCCCTATTTTGCGCCATCTGCATCTCACGCGGTACTTTGATTGCCTGCTCATTTCAGCGGCGATGCGACACGCAAAACCGTCGCCGATGCTGTACGATCTGGCGTTGCAGCGCTGCAATGCCATCGCCGACTACACTCTCCATATAGGGGACACTTACGTTCAGGATGTGCTGGGGGCGCGTGCCGTTGGCATTACCCCTGTCCTGCTCGATCGCGAGAAGAAGCTGACGGAGAGCCGTGTCGATTGCCTTTTAATCCACTCATTACATGAGTTGTTAGATCTGCTGGAGGTATCATCATCATGAAGGAAATGGACAGTATGCGCAGTACGTTTGTGGTCACCGGGCTGGCTGTGGGAGGCATAGCAGCGCTGACGACGCTCGGGGGCTATGTGCGGCGCGAGATTCGACGGCGTGGCTACCCTTCCTGGGAAACCTGTCGCTGCGACTTCAAGCATAAACAGAACATTTATCAGGTCTGGTTCAGTCGGCATGAGAGGCGCGGCGAAACGGTGGTGGCGGAGGAGCGAGGAATCTACCTCATCAATCCCGCTCAGTGGTTGCGCCACCTGCTCCACTCCAGTTCCCAGGTCCTCGCCGTTTTGAACCCACGCAGCCGCTACCTCGAACGGGTCTTGCTCAGTCCCCAGGAGGCCCGCCACTTTGCTGTGTTGTTGCGGACCGGCAATGGGGAAGACCTGGATGTGACGCCTGAACAAGAGACCGGGCATATTGTGTGGCGACGCGAGATCTTGCATGTGCCGCGCTACCTCTTCGATACCTATATCCGCCGCCTCTATCCTACTCCTGTCAGTCAGGAACAGATCGAGCGCAATCCATATGATCCATCGCTGCCGGCATTGTGGGACCCGCATACTGATCTGCCTCTGCCAACTGAGGGAGCGCTGCTCCACACACCAAACGGCACACGCGTTGATTATATTGGTTGGACACCTTCGCAGATCTCGTACTGTACGGCGAGGATAAAAAGCGGGGGAGAGATCCTAAACGTATAAGTCACGCGCCATTGCAACTTCTCATGAAGCAGGATGATCTCTCCAGCCCATATGCTAACAAAGCAACATTGAAATTAGATTGAGAATCGCGCCTCTAGCCCTTCATCTCGCTCACAATTTCGATGCCGTTCAAGCGCATATGATAGAGAAACGACAAATGTAGAAAATCGCCATCGTGTGGCATGGCACCGATCTGCTTTGCCACCTCGATCGGCGTATCGTAGGTCTGCACCGCGTTCTCCGGCACGATCACACGCAAGGGCAGGTTATGCGCGTTGGCATAGAGCCGCAAATGCATCGCCATCTGATAGACGCACAGATCAGTACAATTGCCCACGACGATTGCGCTGCTCAGGTCGCGATGCTCCTCCAGCCATTGTCCCAGCGAGGTGCCATGAAAGGCGTTGAGCGAGTTCTTCTCAACGATGGTAAAGAGATCGGCAAAAGACAGCCTGGCAAGTTCGGGAATAGTTCCGGCCTCGCTGGTGCCTGCCTGACAGTGGGGCGGGAAGGCAGCAAATTCAACGGAATCGGGCGTATGACAATCCTGGGCCAGTACAAAATTGCGCACACCCAGCGCATGTGCGCCCTGAAAAGCCGCCACCACCGCCGGAATAATCCCCTTGATGCGCGGACTGGCAAGCGGCCCCTCATGACAGAAGCCGTTAATCATATCCACGCTAAACAACGCGACCTTCCCCTGCTGGGCCTCCACCACGAAATCGTCCCAGGAGAGCGAGGACAGATTTTGCTCCCAGTTGACAAGCTCATACAGAAACTGGGTGGACTGTGTAAGAAATTGGTCTGAGGTAGTCATAGAAGTTCTCCATAAGGACATCGACGCATGATGGTATATTTGGTTGCTAGAGCAAGCTCTTCGTTAGAGAACTACAATTTGTGTTCAGCAGCCGGGTTGAAGCGATACAGGCGGGCCGGGCGATGCGTTCCCTCCATCTTCTTCGCGCCAGTGTCTTCCAGAATCCCGGTCGTCAAAATCTTCTTGCGAAAATTGCGCTTATCCAGCCTGCGATGATGAATGATCTCATACACCCGTTGTAGCTCACGCAAGGTAAATTGTTCGGGTAGCAGGTTGAACGCGATGGTAGTATATTCCAGCTTGCCGCGCAGCCGGTTCAACGTATAGTCTAGAATCTTTGCATGATCGAAAGCCAGCGGGGGCAGTTCGTAGACTGAGAACCAGCCGACATCAGCGGCATCGCTGGCGGCTCTCACCTGTAAGCGCTCAGAATCGAGCAAAGCAAAGTAGACAACGGTGATGACGCGGGTTCGTGGATCGCGTCCGGGATCGCCAAAGGTATACAATTGCTCCAGGTAGACATCCTGTACGCCGGTCTCTTCCTGCAATTCGCGCTTGGCGGCAGCTTCCAACGATTCGTCCATGTTGACAAAGCCACCGGGAATGGCCCACATCCCCTCATACGGCCAGGAACGGCGCTTAATGAGCAAGATCTGCAAGTCGCGCTGGCGCAAACTCATCATGACGACATCAACAGTAACAGACGGGCGCTCATATTTATTGACATCGTAATGATTCGCTTCCGACTCCTGCTCAATCGTACCTGTTGTTGCCTCGGCACCCTCTGAGAGACTGCCTGTTGCTATGCGTTGCTCTTCCATGTAATTCAGTTCTTTCCCTGTAGAGATTACTTCTCTCTCTAGAGCGCCACTTGCGCACTGAATAGCGAGAACGTATCATACAGTGATAGAATTTGCTGGCTGTAGCCTCGACATACCGCCTATTACTGGTTATAATATAGTAATTAGAGATATCTCCTACTTGCCGCTCATACAGCCAGATCTAGTTAGTGTAAATTATACACTAATATTACCCCAGAGAATTTTTCCTGTCAAGTGGCTGGCGCTTTCTTTCTTCTCGCGCATCCAGAATAGCCCGCTAATTCCATTGTCCGCTCCCAAGCGCTGTGCTATACTGCACGTACTAACAAAACAAGTGTTCATATTTCAGGGGGAAGCGAGGGCATCATGGCAGAGGTAGAGCTTCAGCAGATCGGTTCTTATCTCATCACCGGGCTGTTATATGAGAGTTCTACGGGCATCTTCTATTCGGGCAAGCAGCGCAAGAAAGAGCTTCTCATCAAGCGCTTACGCCAACCCTTTACCACGAACGAGAGCAAAGAGGCGTTTGTCAACCGTGCGCGTCAACTAAAAAAGCTCAGGGACCGCATGATTATCAATACGCTTGATGTCCAGTTCGATGGTGACGACGGCTATTTGATTATGGAGTATGTGGAGGGCGAGACCTGGCGACAACACATCACACCAGGACAGCAGCTTGCGCCCGACGAAGTGAAGCGCGTCCTCTCGCCGATTGCTGGAGCGTTGCATTATGCCCATGTGAGCCAACTCATACATGGCAATCTCCATCCTGGCGTGCTGCTCCTGATTTCCCGCAACAACACGATGCTTACCGAATTTGCCCTGCCCGGCGTTGCGGACGATCCCTTAGCTATACCTTATATGGCTCCCGAGCATCTGCGCGGCCAGCCAGTATTTGCCAGCGATCAGTACGCTCTGGCCGTGATGGCCTACGAGTGGCTCTGTGGCCGCCGCCCCTATGAAGCGACCGAGCGCGATACCCTGCTCAAGCAACAGGAACACGAAGATTTTCCAGCGCCTCGCAGCCTGAACGATGCCATCTCGCCCGCTGTTGAGCAGATTATCTTACAGGCCCTCGCCCGCAAACCAGAGGACCGCTTCCCGCATGCTCGTGCCTTCGCCGATCACTACCTCAGCGCATTAATGGGATTCGCCGTCAAATCTGCCGCGCCGAAAAGCAAAGCCGTACAGAGTACTAACGGGCCAGCGCTCTCTTCGCCTCTCTCGCATTCCACACCACCATCAGTGCGTGCAGTACCCACCACGCCTGCACTGGAGCCTATCAAGCTGACCAGAAAAGACGTTGCACCCGAGACGCCATTGCCGATATCGCTCCCCCAAAACAATGGTCATAAGCCAGCACCTCAAGAAATAGCTGAAGAGCAGGACAAAGAAGCGCCAGCACAACATGGCTCGACGTTGCGCAAGAAATTGGTTGCTGAAACACCAGATAAGCCGGCCAGAGCTTCAGAGGAACTGGACGATTACGAGCCGCTCTTCCCAACTGGCAGTGTGACGGGAGGCGGAATGTCGCGGCTGCAAAGCGTCATTACTGGCGATCTTGGCGAGGGCGGTGTGCTTTCGCAAAGTCTGCCTGGCTATGAAGAGCGACCCGCACAGATCGAGATGGCAAGCCTCGTCGCACGCTCTTTGCGCGAGAATGTGCCAGCGATTGTGGAAGCCGGGACAGGGACTGGGAAAAGCTTGGCGTACCTCGTCCCTGTTGTGCGTTCCGGCAAAGTGGCAATCGTCAGCACAGCAAACAAAGCGCTTCAGGAGCAGCTTTTCTATAAGGATATTCCCTTTATTCAGCAGCATATCAAGGATTTTGAGGCGGCGCTGGTCAAAGGCGTCAATAACTATATCTGTCTGGAACGGTTGGAGACTGAGCGCACGGGGATGCAGTTCTTTACCAAGAATCACGATTTTAAGCACCTGCTCGATATCATCAACGATCCCGACTCAACCTTTATGGGCGACTTTGAGACGTTGGGCTTCCAGCTCGCCGGCGATATTCGTGGACGCATCGCCACCGATAGCGACCAGTGCGCGTGGAGCAAGTGCGGCTATTTTATGGATTGTTATGTGCGGTTCATGCGTGAACGGGCGCAGCGGGCGCAGGTGATCGTTGTCAACCATACCCTCCTGCTGCTCGATGCGGCAATGGATGGCTTTCTGTTGCCCGAACGCGATGTGATCGTGCTGGATGAGGCCCACCATCTGGAAGAAGAGGCCACCCGCTCGTTTACCATCACCGTCAATCCAACGCAAATTCAGACGCTACTGGCCCAACGCACGCTCAAGGATCACACACTGATGTCGCTGCAAGACGAGACGATGAGAAAAGCACAGGAAGCGTGGGCGCGGCTCGAACAGGTCGCCAATCCTGGTCCGCGTGGACGGGCCAACCTGGAAGCGCCGCTTGAAGAGGGATTGCGCCTCGCCAGCGTGGTGAGCGATCTGGCCGACTCGTTGCGCAAACAGAGACCGAAAGATTTACCGGAGAAAGAGGGACAGCTGTACGACAAGCTTTTGAAGCGTACGCAGAACCTCTCAGAGAACTTGCGCACCGTCTTCTCGTTGGCCGATACGCAAAAGTTCGTCTATTATGTGGATCGCACCGAAAGTTCGCGTGGTGGCATCACGCTACAGGCTTCGGCGGCCCCGCTGGATGTGACGAGCTGGCTCAAGCAGCGCCTCTTCGACAAATGCAACGTCATCTGCACCTCGGCAACGCTGGCAACCGTTGGCCCCAATCCAGCAAAACCGGAGGACAAAGGACCAAACTTCTCCTATTTCCGTCGTCGCATCGGCCTCGATCCCATAGAGCGCAGCAACGTTTTGGAGCGCGTCTTGCCGCTGGCCTTTGACTACGAGAGCAACGCCCTGCTCTATCTGCCACGCGACCTGCCTGCACCCGCCTACGGCCCTGGTTCTGATGAATATATGAAAGCCATTGCCCGTGAGATGTATAAGCTGGTCAAGCTCTCACGTGGCAGGGCGTTTCTGCTCTTCTCCAGCAAACGTATGCTCGACCGGGCCTATGAGCTGATGTCGCCCCATCTGGATTATCCGCTGCTCAAGCAGGGCGATATGACGCGGATTGAACTGACGCGCCGCTTCCGTGAAGAGGAGGGAGCGGTGCTGTTCGGCTTGAAAAGCTTCTGGGAAGGCGTCGATATCGCAGGCGATGCACTCTCGCTGGTTGTTATCGACAAGTTGCCGTTTGATCCACCCGACGACCCCGTACACGAGGCACGCGTGGCCCATATGAAGGCGGCTGGTGAGAACTGGTTTGGCACCTATGTCTTGCCCCAGGCGGTGCTACGGCTCAAGCAAGGGATTGGTCGCCTGTTGCGCACGCGTGAGGATCGCGGGGTGATGGCGATC
>JAICIM010000529.1 GCA_025928885.1 Ktedonobacteraceae bacterium
AGGAAGATATCAAGAACCCTATTGGTATGTCTGGTTTCCGCCTTGAAGTGGAGACGCATATTATCACGGGTGCAGTCTCCGCGATCCATAATTTAATCAAATGCGTGCATAAGGCACATGTCGAGATTGAGGATCTGGTGCTGGAGCCTCTAGCATCGGGAGAAGCTGTACTGGCCGACGGAGAGACCGACCTCGGTGTGGTGCTGGTCGATATCGGCGGTGGCACAACCGATATCGCCGTCTACACCGATGGAGCTATCTGGCAGACCGTCGTGTTACCGCTTGGAGGGAATCAGATTACCAACGACATCGCAATTGGCTTGCGGCTGCCCTTCGGTGTTGCGGAGGAACTGAAAGTTACCTACGGGCATTGCGACCCATCGCTGATTGATGAAGATGATATGATTGACCTGTCACAGTTTATGCCAGATTGTAACGATCTTGTGCCGCGCAAACTGCTGGCGGAAATCATTCAGGCCCGCGTCGAAGAACTCTTTGCAATGGTCCATGAAGAGGTCAAGAAATCGGGCTACGATGGGTTATTACCGGCAGGTATTGTCTTAACCGGAGGCACGGCAGAATTGCCCGGCATCGACGAGCTGGCGGGACAGATCCTCGATCTCCCAGCCCGCGTCGGTTCTCCGCTCGGCCTGCATGGACTGGCCGACTCGATTAGCAGGCCCGCTTATGCAACCGCCGTGGGCCTGCTGCTGTGGGGATTACGCCATACCTCGCTGCTAATCGAGGAGGATGAACCCGAAGACGAGGGAGCGCCAGATGTATTGGCTCGTTTTGGCCGCTGGCTACGTGCATTTATTCCTTAAACGACCCGGTTTCTACTTTATAGATAGAGAACAGAGATAGCTCGCTTTGACAGAGAGTGTTACCTTGATTAGATGGAGAGAGTAAGTGCAGAAAGTCTCATTCGTTCGTTCTATTAAAGTAGAGACTCGAAAGGGGGCCACGAACTTATGTTACCAATGGGAAATAATCAACTTGAAGGCTTCGCCCAGATCCGTGTGATCGGTGTTGGTGGCGGTGGCAGCAATGCCGTGAACCGCATGATTCAGGCCAGCATGACGGGCATTGAGTTCATTGCCATCAATACTGATGCCCAGGCACTCTTGCAGACCGAAGCGCCACATCGCATTCGCATTGGCGAGAAGCTGACTCGTGGCCTCGGTGCAGGTGGCAATCCTGGCGTTGGCGCTAAAGCTGCCGAGGAGAGCGCGGAAGAAATTTATGAGGCGCTCAAAGGCTCCGATATGGTCTTTATCACCGCTGGCATGGGCGGCGGCACCGGCACAGGAGCCAGCCCGGTCGTCGCCCAGATCGCCCGCGAGGTGGGCGCACTCACCGTCGGCGTCGTGACCAAGCCCTTCCAGTTTGAAGGGAAGAAGCGCCAGCTCTCCGCTGAAGAGGGGATCGCCAACCTGAAGCAACATGTGGACACGCTGATTACCGTACCCAACGATCGCCTCTTGCAGATCGCTGACAAGCGCACCCCGCTCTCCGAGGCCTTCCGTCTCGCTGACGACGTATTGCGACAGGGCATCCAGGGCATCAGCGATCTGATCACGGTGCCTGGACTGATCAACCTGGACTTCGCCGACGTGAAGACCATCATGTCCACCGCCGGTTCAGCGCTGATGGCAATTGGCGAGGCCAGCGGCGATACACGCGCCATCGATTCGGCCAATATCGCCATCGCCAGTCCGCTGCTCGATATTGATATCAGCGGCGCACGCGGCGTTCTCTTCAATATCACTGGCGGTATGGATATGACGTTGCTAGAGGTGAGCGAGGCGGCTGATATCATCAGTCGTGCCGCCCATCCAGAGGCAAACATTATCTTTGGTGCGGTCCAGGACCCCGCCTTCGACGGCAAGGTCAAGATTACGGTCATCGCCACCGGCTTCGATGGGGGGACCGCTCGGCCACAGATGACATCTACGCACATGATGCATCCGTATACCGCGACGCGTTCGGATTACGACCGCAGCCGCCTCTCGGTAAGCAGCAGCAGCGGCAACGGCAGCACGCCTTCATCGGGCATGCCCCGTGCAGCAGCGCAGCCACAGAGCTACACGCCGCCACCAATGACGCCGCAATCGGTCGGTATGGGTAACCATCCAACCAATCCGATGCAGCAGCAGGGCGAACAGTCACGCAGCCAGCAGTACGGTGCGCCACCGCAGCCAATCATGAGCGATACCGGTCGCCAGCCGGTCGTGACACCGCCACCACCGCTCTCTCCACGCGAGCCTGCTGCGCTCAGCGACTTCGACGAAGAAGCGTTCGCGTTAGAGAAAGAGGCAGCACTGGAGACCGGGCATAAAACGCCTACCGTGCCGGTTCCCGAATCGGAGGCGCAACCATTGCCGCGTCCTTCACAGCCCCGGCAAAAGGTGCGCGGCCTCGATCGTAGCGCAACGGAGCTTTCGCGGGGCAGCCGCAACGCTCCTCCCGGCGATGTGATCGATATTCCCGCCTTCTTGCGCAAAGGCCGTTAAGAGCCAAAAACGAAGCAGGAGAAACCTGGTTAGCCAGATTCCTCCTGCTTCGTTTTTGGTTCTTAAATCTTATTGCGTGTTTTGCCGAGATTGCCGGGGATCTCTTTGTTGAGGCCGATGTGATTGACCACAACGCGGACACCCGGAATACCGATCATCTCCCGCTCCAGCATTGCTTTCATGCCGCCACTGGGAACTTCTCCATAGAGACTCAAGATGTAGTTCTCGACCAGGATCGAGAGGTCTTTTGCTCCGTCCAGTTTTCCCTGCGAGCGCAGATTCTCCAGACGCGCATTCGCGATATTCAAGATAGCATCTTCGGCAGTGATATAGTTGTGTACGTCAACCACAAATGGCACTTCCCGTACAGCATTTTCCAATTCCTGGCGTTGTGCCTCCAACTCAACCTTACCGTAGAGCGCCAGCACCACCCCCTCGTTCTCGATCTCTTTCTCAAGCTCGACCTTCACAGGATGGGCGCTCCAGGCTGTGCTGGCCACCGTCACGGTATGCTCGGCAACCTCTCTGGCCCGCTCCAGGATTTTCGCGGCTGGCGGCACTTCCCCCTCTTCAAAGCGGGTCTCTTCCACCGCATGGGGCGAGGCCATTGGATCTTCTAACCCCCACCCCAGAATACCGACAATGACAAACGGAGCGGCGATAATAGACAGCCAGGGAATATCGGGAAGAGCCAGCAATCCAGCCAGCGTAAACAGGATGGCCGCGCCCAAAATAAACGGCCATAGGCTCGGATTGGGCAGGTGAATATGATGCTCTTCTTCTTCCAGGCTTCCCTCTGCCTCTTTAGCTGTCAGCGATGTCGCTAATTCGTCCGCTGTAAGGTTCATATTGTGAAGAGACGTGTCCATAAAGCTCTCGCTCTCCTCTAAAAATGGTATACAATTGCAAGGGTCCGAAATGCAGGACGCGCATATGCTCATAGTCTAGCGCTTGAAAAGAATAGACAATTGCAGGGATCTCCATCCGATCGTCGTCCTACATGCAGTCTTACTACGTAGCATACCAAATATATGAGGTTCGTGCAAGCAACGATATCTTAACTACTGCCATTCAGGAAGGGGATACGTAACAGTTCTCCCTCTATCTCCTGCCAGACCTCTTGCTCGGCCTGAAGCCGGGTGAGAGGTTCACGCTTGAGCGAGGCGTCGATAATGCGCCCGGTCACACGACGTTGAAAACTGGCTAAGATCGGTCGCTGCCCGGAAGCAGGTGGCATGATGCCCAGTTCAATGTCGTGCAGCGGATAAAATTCACGCTCCTCAAAGGCCAGTACTAAAAGATCGACATAATGTTGAATGAGGTCCATATGGAGCTGCGTAAAATAGTTGCGTCGCGTACAGGCAATACCGAGGCAACCAGCCGCACGATCGGCCAACAAAATTGGATATGCAATCGCGCTCTGCCCCTCCACCGTATAGTTATGCATGGGAAAGAGCCGCGCTCGCTCCTCCTGCGTCTGCACAGCAGTAAAGCGGCCCGCAACCAGCGCTCTGCCAACCTGAGATTCTGCCCCCAGGAAGAAGGTGCGCTGTTCGCTATTCCCCCAGGGCGGATTTCCGCGACTATATGTTTTGCGCAGACTGTACACCTTCCTTCTGCTCAAAGCTGGCGTACACTGGGCAACGATGGCGACCATGCCGACCTGTTGCGGATCAAGGTGCTCTAACAATTGCTGAAGAATTAAGATACTGACCGACGAGCCGCGCAACAACGGCGGGCTACTGGTATGAGCATTTAAAACGCGGGCATAAAATGCAGAGGGGATTTCCGGCGCGATATCCGTGCGAATAGGAACATCGTCCATGATGTCTGTATATTCAGCCGTAATCAGTTGTGTTGCTAACGGCTGATAGTATTTTGATAAGGCAATAAGTAATGAACGTATGTTGTCTGGACGTGGATTCGATTTGTAATTCACCCAGCGTATCAGCGTCACTGGATTCACCCCTACCACCTCGGCCACCCGTAGTCTCTGGCGCGGATCACTGATGACCAGCCCCAACAACTCACGCCACGTTTTTGGCTCTTCCATACTCATGTGTACGATTGGATCAATCTCCTGTACAAAGCGTACTTTCTCTTCCTCCTGATGCATCAGGGCAAAAGACAGCATGGCTGCCACACAGATATGCCCCCCGTGAGCATAACTCATACATTGCTGTTCAGTCAATAAATAACATATAAAATATTGTCTGGTTGGCACGAATCGTCAACGACGACCATCGCTTAACCAATAGCCTGCTCCGCTCATCTACACAATGCTATTGGTTGTCCCGTTCTTCTTACATCCTACCAATTGGTGCGCGTCTTCAACCTTATCAACGTGATACTTTTGCTCTTGTATTTACGTATATTTTGATCCGGCATGAAGTGTCATAAATCACTGGTGGTATCATAATTATAACATTTCTTTTCTCAAAGTGCAAAAGAACAGTATGAGTACGATCAAACCAGTGAGGTCTCAAAGAGAAGGTTGTGCCGAAGAT
>JAICIM010000677.1 GCA_025928885.1 Ktedonobacteraceae bacterium
ACACCACCAACCTCAACGTTCAGGCGTGCATCGTGCAGGCGGCGATGACCAGCACCAAATTGCTCCAACAACTTGAGCGTCAACGGGGTCGCCTCTGCCAGATGGAGCGCCTCTCGCGCCCGCGTGTGCCAGATCTCCGAATTCATTTTCATCAGTATGGGGTCAATAAATTCCTTGTACATTTTTACGTGATCGCCTCTATATTAATGATATTGCATCATTCATGTAACTCTAGCATACAGCCAGCTTATTATATCATCTCCGCTAGAGAGGCGATGGCGCTATTTGACAAAGGTTTCGGGCAGGCAGACGCGAAACGTAGTCTCACCTGGCACCGACGAGGCGGTGATGGTTCCATTGTGATCGACCACTACGATCCGATAGGCGGTATCCAGGCCCAGCCCCGTTCCTTTGCCCACATCTTTCGTCGTGAAAAAAGGCTCGAAGATGCGCGACTGGACATCAGCTGGAATGCCCGGCCCATTGTCGGCAATCTCGACGCAGACAAACATGCCCTTTTGCATCGTGCGGATGTGGATTGTCCCCTTGCCCTGCATCGCGTCAATGGCGTTGTCGAGAATGTTGGTCCAGACCTGATTCAGTTCGCTGGCATAGGCGGTGATGCGAGGCACGCGGGAATCATATTCGCGTATTACCTCTATGCCACCCTTCCACTTATGTTTGAGAATCACCAGCGTATTCTCAATCCCTTCGTGAATGTCGATCTCCTGAAGCTGCGCCCGATCCATATAGGAGTACTCTTTGATCGCCTTCACCAGCCCGGAAATACGCGTCGTTCCCTGCTCGACCGTTGCCAGTAGATCGTTGACGGAGAGTGAAGCCTCTAACCAGCCCAACGCCCGCTCCAGATCAGCACTCGCGATTGTTGCAGCCAGCGCATCCAGGTCTGCAACCGTTAATCCAACCTCCACAAAAGCCGGAGCCAATTCCCAACTCTCGGCGATTGCACGCTCATCCAACCATGAGAGCAGTTCATCCTCGCGCTCGCTCCGCTCTAAAGCGTTCAGTGGCTTTGTGGATAGCCCCGCAGCCAGTTGTGCAAGCTGCTCCCACTGCTCCGCCGTGATACATTGTGCCAGTTGCTGCGAGCTTGTGTGCAACTGCTGCATCTTTTCGTGGAGCTGCTGAACTGCCCGCTGGCTGGCCGCTGCAGGATTGTTCAGTTCGTGTGCGAGGCCAGCCGCCATCTTGCCCAGGCCCGAGAGCTTCTCGCTCTGCTGCACCAGCGCCTCCGTCGTCTGGATACGGTTCGCCATCGCCGCAAAGATTCCGCGCCCTATGACGGTGCAGATGCCAAGCATCCGGTAAAACTCATCGGCCTCCATCCGCATCAGGCGGCTCGCCCCTACCGCGCATCCGCTCGCCACATAGTCGCTGCCAGCCAGCAACGGAATTTCACCGGTAAAGGCTCCGGGTTCGTGCATCGTCAGCACCACGTCGCGGTTGCCGATCCTTTTGGTGACGAGCAGGCCACCCTCCAGCAGCACAAAGAAATAGCGGGCTGGCCTCCCCTCTTCAAACAGGCACTCGCCGTTTTCCAGATGAACCTCGCTGCTATTATCGATGACCCATTGCATCAAATCATCAGGCAGGTGCGCAAAAAGAGGCACCATGCGCAACGCTTCTCTGAGCAGCATCAGCGCACCTCCGCCAGATAGCGATGCACAAACTGAATCGCTATCGAGCCTTCGCCAACGCCAGAGGCTACGCGCTTAATCGAGCCGAGCCGCACATCGCCAGCGGCAAACACGCCGGGCATGCTGGTTTCGAGCAAAAACGGTGGGCGATCAGGAGTCCGCCCGGGCTTGCCAGCAACATAGAGATCTGATCCCGTCAGAACAAACCCCTGTTTATCCCTCTGAACGGTGTCGCCAAGCCATTCGGTGCAGGGCATCGCGCCAATAAAGATGAACAGCGCCGTCGCAGGCACCGTTTGCGTCTCGCCTGTCTCAGCATTCATCAGTGTCAATGCCTGCAAACTCGTCTCGCCATGCGCCTCCTGGACCTCCGTACGCGTGCGCACAACGATATTTTCTGTGCGCCCAATCTCATCGATCAGGTATTGCGACATGCTTTTGGCGAGCGAGTCGGCCCGCACGAGCATCGTGACCGTGCGGGCATAGCGAGAGAAATACATGGCGGCCTGTCCCGCTGAATTGGCCCCGCCAACAATAAACACGTCGGTATCCTGGCACGACATCGCCTCGGTCATCGCTGCCCCATAGTAGATACCAGCTCCGGTGAGACGCTCGACGCCGGGTACGTTCAGGGTGCGATAGGAGACGCCAGTCGCCACCACCAGGGCGTAGGAGCGCAATTCGGAGCCATCACCCAGCTTCAGAAAGCGGTAGGCTCCCTCCGCACGCAACCCGACAACCTCCTGTGGTGCCAGCACTTCGACGCCGAAACGACGGGCCTGGGCAACAGCTCTCCGCGTGAGGTCGGCCCCGCTCAAGCCAACGGGGAAGCCGAGATAGTTTTCAATGCGCGAACTCGTGCCAGCCTGACCTCCTGGTGCCTCACGCTCGATCAACACCGTGCGCAGCCCCTCGGAGGCTCCATAGACCGCAGCAGCCAGCCCAGCCGGTCCCGCGCCAACAATGACCAGATCGTAAAACGGTTGTCCGGCATGCGTCTGCAAACCGACCTTCTCGGCCAGTTGCGTGATAGCAGGTTGTACCAGAATTGTGCCATCTTGCAACAGCACGATCGGCAGCGGCTTCTCAATCAGGTCAACCTGCTCCAATAGCCGACCCGCTTCGGCGCTGGCCTCGATATCCAACCATTGATAGGGGATCAGGTTGCGCGTGAGGAAATCTTTAATCTGATGCGTCTGCGGCGACCAGCGATGCCCGATCACCCGCACGCCTTCAAACAGCGGGCGAAAATCCGCACGCCAATCATCCAGCAGATCTTGCAATACGGGATACAGTTGTTCTTCGGGCGGGTCCCAGGGCTTCACCAGATAATAATCGAGCCTGACGCTGTTGATCGCCTGAATCGCCACATCCGTATCGGCATAGGCGGTCAACAGGACCCGCCTGGCATCGGGATAGAGTTCTTTCGCCTGCTCTAACAGCGTCACTCCATCCATCTGCGGCATGCGCTGATCTGTCAGAATCAGAGCCACGGCTTCGTTGCGCAACCGAACATGTTTGAGCAGCTCAAGAGCCTCCGCTCCCGATCCAGCGCGTAAAATACGATAATCGCTCCCATAACGGCGTCGGATATCACGATCGATGGCATGTAACACTCCCGGATCATCATCCACGAGTAAAATAGCAGGTTTCGCCATAGTGCTCTTCTTCCCTCTCTTCTATGCCTTGCAGCCTGGACAAG
Organism: Ktedonobacteraceae bacterium; assembly: GCA_025928885.1. Taxonomy (GTDB): domain Bacteria; phylum Chloroflexota; class Ktedonobacteria; order Ktedonobacterales; family Ktedonobacteraceae; genus JAICIM01. The sequence goes on from JAICIM010000677.1 coordinate 3,361, forward strand.
TGACCTTTCCATCGTAGTATACCCATTCGCATACAAAATTGTCACCAGTACAATAAGCAGGCTCACGCTGTCCATTTTTACAGGTACAGGTGAGCCACTAACGCTTATACGTCTCCGCACGCCCGGATGTCACTTGCCCACGAGCACTACGGCAAAGTGCTTCGTAGTTGCGGGGGGGGGGGGGGGGGCGGGGGCGGCGGGGGGGGGGGGGGGCGGGGGCCGGGCACGGGCGGGGCCCCGGAGGAAACAACACCGGGAGCTGAG
>JAICIM010000290.1 GCA_025928885.1 Ktedonobacteraceae bacterium
TGGAAATAGGCCGCGAGGCGCGGAATCAATTGCGCCACCACCTCAACCTCCACAACCGCCGGGTAGTAATTGCGCCAGTACGCCAGGCTGGTTTGAAACTCCTGATACATATCGAACGGCTCGTAGCGCAATGGTCCTCTGCTCTGATTCCAGTACGGCACCTGCGACAGATGCAAGCGAGCCAGTTTGTTCGCATGCAGTTGCAAATGATGCGCGGTCCAGCTGGTCACGATCTCACCTGGAATGAACGAGAGGAGGGCGAAGGCATACGGCAAGCGCTGCTTGGAGATATCCAGATACAGCGGAGTCGGCCCGAAACCGGGAGGCAGGCGTTGCAGCAGAGCAAATTCACGCGCAAGATTATCCTCTGTATCGGCGCGATAGGCGATGCGCAGCGTAAAATCGTGCTGCCCATTCACCGTGATCCGCAGAGAAATATTGCTCTCGCCAGCGCCAAGCGGCGTCGCGGCCACGGCCTCTACAGCTTCTTGTAATCCAAGAGTTGCTCTTTGAGAGCGTATAATTTGCTCCAGTGTGGGCTGATATGCATGCAAATCCAGCATGTTACCACCTCAACTCTATTTCCTTCTATTATACTGGTTTCATCAACGCCCAATGAAAAAAGGGGACGATCAGTATAAAGCTGATCATCCCCGTTCATTACAGGTTTGCTTGATCAAATCCAGCTAACTGCATCGACGTAGACGGTACTGGCCGTTTGATCGGTGCTGGCAAACTTGATGCCAAGCTTGCTCGCTTTGCCGAGTGTGGGCGGAACATTGAAGCTCAACAAATTCCACGATTGGGCCGTGAGCGTGACCGGCTTACTGGAGACCACGAGGCCGAGGCTATCCTGCACAAAGAGCTGAGCAGTGATAGCGGTCGTCCCGGCTGGACCATACACCTGAGCCGTGAGATGTGGGAAACGGTTCAGATTGGCAATGGCAGAGCCACTCACGGAGATCGATGGCTTAGAGTTGGGATTGGCGAGATCCACTTGCAGGGAATGAATGCCATCTCTGGCAACGGTCGTGCTGTTTTGCACGCTCACCTGAGCGTTATCGCCCTGCCAGCCATCGGTCCCGCCATTTTCAAAAGAGAAACCACCACCGCGCCCAATCAGCTTCTCATACTCAGACTTCAAGGCGGTCCCCTGAATCGTCAGTTGTCCGTTGCTGATCAATGGAGTGAGAGAGAGGACGGAATGCTGGAGCGCCGCAAAGATGTTGTTCTTCGCCAGCGTCTCAATAGCTTTGCTGGTCCACGCGTTGATAAACTGGCTATCGTTGTTGAAGGCGGGAATATGCGGATCGTAGTTGTATTCACTGATGATGATGGGCATCTCGCTGGTCCCTCCCAGCACATCATGCATGGCGATATGGGCATCGTTGAAGTGGATATTCCAACGATCAAGTTTGGCTATACACGTGCTGGCCGGATCGGGCGGATTGGTATAGACGCCGCTGGTGTCGCAGGTGTATTCATGCCAGCTGACGGCATCGGCGCGTGGGTTGGCGTTCTGTAAGAAATAGCGCAGGTAATCGTCGTTGTACTGAAAGTTGACGGGACCGATAAACTTTCCGTTGAGTGCCGCGCTTTTTAATGTGGGAATAACTGTATTCCATTTATCGGTGTATGCGACCTTATCAAAACCGCCCAGGTCCGATTCGTTGCCAAATTCATAGAAGACCAGTTTGTGACCAAAGATTTCATTGAGGCCATTGACCATTTGTAGATCATCTTGCTGCACGTTAGGGTCAGCAGGGCCGCGCAAAATCACCAGCGGGACGGCTCCCATAGCGCGTATCTTCCGCGCTGCGTCCATCTCCGTCTCAATCGGGATCTGAGGGCTGGTGTTGGCCCCGATACGGATGGGCATGCGGATAATCGTCATGTGCGCCTGCTGCATCAAAGCACGAACGCTATCATTGGTGATAAAGGGATCGGTGGTGCTGGTCAGTTCGAGGCCGGTTCCGAAGAGGAAAGGCGATACCTGAGACGGCATATGCAGGGGTGGCGGCACGTAGTTACCCTTTCGATGCTCACCCGATTCGGTACTCACCTGGCTTGGCGGATTGGGAGTACCAATGGTAGCCGCGCTACTAATCGCGGTGGTCGCCAGGAAGAGAGCGATAACGGCCACAGCTTTGAAGATTTGGAGCGGTATACGCGAAGTTCCATACATGGGTACTCCAGGCATCTTGCCCATACACTATAACTCCTATTTACACTGAACAGTAAAGAAAATCACGAAATACTTACAAAGAGGGTGCTTGTAGTTCTCTCATTAGAACATCAAGCCAACAGCAATCATCTTGCAAAGTATCTCTATTAAGTAGAGCGTCAGCAAGGAGAAAAAGTAACCTCAGAACGCGAAAGTGTCGAAAATAGTATACGTATGGTATCATAAGCATGGAATTTATCGCTATATATTCCTGTAAAATTTACAGATACAATGAAAAACAAGGTAAAAGAAGCAGGAAGGTGATCTGAGCAGACCGCCTTCCTGCTTCTTTTACCTGTTGTCAGGAAATGCTTGTATTTCAGACTAGGGCTTTTTAAAGGTGCAGGTCACCTTGCCAAAGGAGAGGGTATCGCCATCATTGATGGGGGTCGCCTTATCAGGCTCCAGGCGCTTGCCATTGATCCTTGTGGTGTTGGTGCTGTTGAGATCGGTAAGCGTATAAGCGCTGCCGACATGTTCGATGGCGGCGTGAATGCGCGAGACGGTATCCGCACCCTCGATCTTTGCCAGGTCAACATCGGGCTGAATGCCACCAAGATCGTGATCGTAGCGGCCAACCGAGACCCCTTCTCCCTTCAGCGGCACCTGCGTGCCATCGCTAAAGGTCAGCGTTCCCCACTCAACATTTGAATCTGCCGCTGGCTCAGAGGCCGGATGCGAGGCGATAGGCTTTGGAGCCGGAGACGAAGACGGAGCAGGTGGCTGCTGAGCTGGCGACTGCACCTTCGGCTTGTTCGCCTGTTCAGCACTGACGGTCTGAGCCTGATTGGACGGCTTATAGTAGACCTTCTCCGGGCGTGGCGGTTGCGGCGTTACATCCTGCTTTGGCGCGGAGTGCTGCTGCTGCGTATATGTGATTGTCGGCTGCGGCTGCACCGTTGGCTCCTGCGTCTCCGGTGGCGTGTAATACACCTCTGGCTGCTTCGGCGGCGTGGGTGGCGGCGCACTCGGCGCATAGTTGATCGTTGGTTGTGGCTGTACCGCTGGCTCCTGCGTCTTTGGCGGCGTGTAGTACACCTCCGGCTGTTTCGGTGGTGCGGGCGGCGTGCTCTGCACCGTCGGGGCCGCATAAGCCGGCGGAGTGTAGACCGGAGGCTGCGGGCGCGGCGGAGGTGGCGTATAGGCTGGCGCTGCCGGTGGTGGTGGCGTTGCTGCTGGCGGCGTATACGTCACCCTGGGTGCAGACTGCACAGGGGGCGGCGCGGGCTGTTGCGCAGCAACCGTTGTAAAGGTTGAAGCACCACACTTCGGACAAAAGGAGGCTCCCGGCTTGAGTTCAGAGTTACAATTGGCACAATAGAGTTTGGGCGGGGTCAATGAACGCCCACAACCAGTGCAAAAGGTATCGCCCGGCTCATACGGTGTATTACAATTTGTGCAACGTAGCTCTTTCTGTGCAGCCGGAACAGGAAGCGGCAGGGGTGGCGGCGGTGCCGCTGGCACCACCGGGGCAGGTGGGAGATACGCCGGGGTTGAAGGGACATAGGTTGGCGTCGGTGGCGGCAACTGCTGCTGCTGCAACTGTGGCATGATCTGATAGGGGATCGGACCCGCCTGGATGCCCGGTCGCTGCTGGCGCACCAGACCATCAACCATATTCAAAACCTGATTGCCCAGGCTGGCCTGACGCAACGCTCCCACACCCGCTGTCAGCGCCAGCGGCCACAGCACCGGCAACGCCACAATGCCAACCGCTCCAACAGCAGCTTTATCTATCCAGCGCTGTTGTCCCACCATCGCCAGTACGCCACCGGTGGTACGCTGTATGGTCAGCGAAAGCGCCGCCTGCATCCCAATAATTGCTTCAAAATCGCCGCCCTTCTTCAACTGCACCAGCACCTGATCTTTATTGCCAATCTGCTGAGCCTGGTATCCCTGAACCTGATACGCACCCGCGAGATCATTAGCAAGTCGCTCAATATCTATCTCTTCTGAATTATAAAAGCGAGCATCCATGAATATCCTCCAACATCGGTTTCTCTTCTTCATATATAGGAGCCGGACGCAAAAAATCAGGTTCCTACAAATTTGCCTCTGTATTATGGCCTTTGTCACAGGGAATGTATTTTTATCTCTCTCTATCTACGCTTTTATCATGCCAGGGTTGGAGGCCACAAACTGGCCTCCGATAGAGTATAGCATACCTCCCTCTCGCAAGCTATTTTTTCATTCTGGACTGTAGAATACCCCTCCTGTAACTTACCCCGTACCTCCCTATAGAAGATCATATCTGTTGTACCATCTGTATATACGTTCTCTATAATATATCAAAATCCCATCTATTCTGTTCCTTTGCCCTGGTCAGGAGGCTTCCTATGCGCCCTTCTTCCTTGCTTACCAATCACACCTACAACCTGCTTCGATTATATGTACGATCTAGCGAATATACGTTTATCATACCTATCATTGTCATAGTTGCCTTCCTGCTGGTTGCTTGTGGCAGTTCCACCGAGACGAGCAACCATCCAGCCTCCACTCCCACCCGCTCAGTTGTTTCAACGCCCAAGCATACACCAACACCTCCTCCTACTCCGACCCCAAAACCTACTCCAACCTTTACTCCCATCCGCCCTACGCCTACCCATCCCGCTTATCTGCCGGTCCAACCAACGAGCATTCCTACTCAACCCCCGATGATACCGGCTTCTATCCTTGATGTGGCTCCGGCCTCTATGAGCATTGTGGGACACCTGGATTGTAGTAAAACGGCGACGGTATATGTCTGTCAGGCCGCCGTGATATCCGGCGCCAGCAATCAGGCTCCCCTCCATTGGGTAGCCTTTGCAAACGTCGCGGGCGTGAGCTTCTCTCCTGCTCAGGGTACTCTGGCCCCTGGCACCCGTGTGTTGCTGACGATCAACATACCCGTCGAAGCATGCTCGGCAACCTTCTTCTTTCAGGGACCTGTCAATACACATACCATCGTCTGGCAGTGTTGATACCCTGAAACCACACAAGAGAGAACGACCTGTTTAGCGGGTCGCCCCCTCTTGTATCAAGAAGCGCTTATTTGCTCACGCGCTCGCGTTCGGGTAAACCGGGCCATATAACGACATAGGCAGTTACGGGTACTAAGACTCTACATATACAACGTTCCAGCACTCACTTTTAAGCAGTAGAAGAAGAAGGATCAGAGCACGTATTCGGGGCAGCTGTATGTTTCTCATTATGCGTATAGACGAGTATCAACCAACAATTACTGAACTCTGCTATAGTATCTTTTCTCAACCATAGCGAGAAGATATTTATCATGTACTATTGCCATGAAACACTGCATAAGTTAAAATGTAAAGCTAGAATATTCTTTATAAACTGTCTTTTGATAGCTGGGCAAGCAGGAACTGTGGTATGCGTCACCTTTCTCACGCTCACGTTCGCTCTAAAATGGCCTCCTTGCAGCCTCTTCTGGACGCTGCTCTTTTAAAGTGTCGTACCTCTCTGCTCAATCTCCTGGTCAAACAGTACGAACATTGCAAAAACGGACACTTCCGGATCATGCTGCTGGAAGGCCGGGAGGGGGTAGGAAAAACTTACATAGCCCGAAACTTTCTCCACTTCCTCCAATGGGATATGACACAACCGGCAACCGTCTTTCAAGGCCGGGCAACTCCTGCTGACCAACACACGCCCTATCATCCGTTACGCGCAATGCTCCAGGCGTGGACGACTCATGATGCCATCACAACTTCTCTCCCAACGTTGCCCTGGTCGGGAGAACTGCTCCGTCTGTTTCCCACATTAGCCGCACGATATCCCGAACTATCGCTCTCCTGCACCGACGATGAAGAGCAGGTACGCTCGCATCTGGCTCAGGCAGTGGCCGCGTTAGGATCAGCAATCGCACAAACAAAGCCGCTCATCATTTACCTCGACAACATGCAATGGGCCGATGACTCCACACTGGCCCTCCTCTGTTCCCTCATTTCCTGCTGGCAACGCAGTACAGCGCCGATCTTATTGCTGCTCTGCCTGCGTTCAGATCTCATCGAGGCTCGTCCAGCGCTCGCTGCATGGCATAGTTGCATACGACAACCAGACATGCCAACGGCCACGTTGACACTTGTTCCCTTTACCAGCCAGGAAGTGATCGCGACTATCCACACGCTGGCCGCTCAACAGACGGCGCTGAGCAGCACGCAATTAGATACTATTGGCCTCTGGCTGGCGATTCTCACCAATGGAAATCCGCTCTATCTGCTGGAAGTACTGCGACTCCTGCTCACTCATAACCTGATCGAAGTGCAGCATCAGACGGTGCAGTTCAGAAACGTCGTCAGGAAGTCCAGTCGTTGGATGAAGATTATTCCGCCCGGCCTGCATTCAGTCATTCTCACACGCCTGAAGCGACTCTCGCCACATGCAACAGCCATCCTCACCGCCATTGCAACCTCTGGACGCGAACTCACGCTGGCCCAATTGCTCGTTTTGACGGAATTATCCATTCAGGCGGGGCAGGAAGCTCTTGACGAACTGGTCCAGGAGCAATTTCTTGTCCCCGAAACCAGCAGGACCTATCACCTCACCCATGAATCCATTGGCCATATTCTCTATTCACAGATGAGCAGGGAACAGCAAATGCTTTTGCATCAACGGATAGTCGCTCTATTGCAACAGGAGCAGGCAGCACCAGCACTGATCATTGAGCATGCAATGGCGGGTCAGCTGTATGAACAGGCATTTTATGCCGCTATGGCGGCGGGAGATGAGGCCACGCGACTTTTTGCCCTTCAAGATGCCAACGCCTTCTATGGTCAGGCAGAACAGGCGTTGTCGCAACTGACACAGCAGCCCTCATCCCTCACGACCCCTATCGAGCATTTGTATCGTCTGTTTGCTCGCATTTATCAATAAATACACACATGCCTTGACATTTACACTGATTGCTCTCTATCATTAGCAGTATATGGCGTAGTTTAAAATTAGGAGCTTTATGCAACCTTGCAAACACACGCAAACTTCCTCAACTTCTTCGCAGCGGACCAGCGCTGCACAACCACACCAGATCCCCTGGTGGGACGACCTTACCCCGGCAGCACACGCTGAATTGGAGCTTCCTGCTGATACTGGGCTTTCCCAACCCGTCTGGGACGTGATCGTCGTTGGTGGGGGTGTCGCTGGACTAAGTGCGGCTCTGAGTGCGTGTTCAGGTGGCTTACAGGTAGCGCTTCTTGAGCGCGAGGCACGGCTGGGCTATGGTGCCACCGGACGCAATGCCGGCATCCTCAGTGCCGGCGTGAATATGGGTCTCAGCGAGCTACAGGCCGACGATCCGCTCGTCTCGCTCTGGATCTCGACCACACAGGCCTTACAGGAGCTTGTGCTGGCGGCGCAGGAGCCGGACAGCCTGCTTTCCGCACAACTCACCGGTGCGCTGATGCTGGCAGAAAGCAAACACGCGGCCCGCTATCTCGCTCGTGAAGCCCGGGCGCGTCAGGCGGCGGGACTGCATGCAGAGCAGTGGACTCCGGCCCAGGTCGCCGAAGCGACCGACGGTCGCTTAAACGTGCAATCGGTACAAAGCGCCCTCTGGCTCCCCAACGAAGGGCGCATCCACCCGCTCACGTTGCTGGCACATCTTGCCCGACAGGCACGTACACAGGGGGTCGTGCTGGCGGGACAGGCGCGGGTTCGGAGCAACGAAGTGATCACGACGACACGACACGGCTCGCACTGGCGCGTCACACTACACGATGGCCGCGTATTGAGTACCCGCACGCTCATTCGCGCAACCGGCCCCATAGCACGACCCAACGCACGGATCTACGCGCTCGCCTTCGCGGTTGATCTACCGGAGACGTTCCCTCTGTTCTGGGACGCCTCGCCCTTCACCTATGCCGACTTTCGGCCCGGCAACGGTCGGCTGGGCGTGAGCGGGGGACGTTATGGGAAAGCGGGAGGAACACAGCACGATCAGCGCTATCATGCACAACTGGCGGCACGAACGCAGTGCTGGCTGCCAGAATTGACAGGGCAGGAGCCGAGCTATCAATGGGCGGTCGATCTCTACGTCACGCCTGATCTGTTGCCAGAGCTACAACCGCTAGGAGAGATAGCTCCAGGTTTCTCCATTGAAGGGCTGGGAGCACTCGGCGTCTTGCCAGGGATGATCTTAGGTCGTCAAGCAGGACAATTTATAAGCAAATAACTGGTAGCATCCTGGCGCTCCGCAAGTAAAGAGAACCATTTCCCAACTCGGCTACGCCATTCTTTACTTGCGGGGTTGCACAGAAAATGTGTTGCGTAGTCGCGCGACGTTATAGCGCATTGATCCACATTTGAGAATTGTGAGCCAGGCGCGATAGAGTCGCGCGACAAAGCAACACACCGGGTATTTCTTAAACCAA
>JAICIM010000192.1 GCA_025928885.1 Ktedonobacteraceae bacterium
AGAGCGCGTATCGTTCGGCGGAAGAAAATTGTGTGATCGCTCTCAACGAAGGAGTACTGGTATGAAGCTTGCCTTTTCCAAATCCACCGCGACTGATGCTGAACGTCAGTTTCTCTTCACGAGCTTTCGCTCCTTCGGCTATGAGGGCCTGCAATTGAAGCATGGGCAATATCGCGAGTATATCGATTGGCCTGAACGCTTTATAGAGCAATGGGGCAGCGAGGCGAAAGCCGCTGCCTCTGGCCTGATCACTGGTGGATCTCTGGATCATGATGGCATCGAGGAGCTGCGCAGGCTGTTTAAGTTTGCGCAACACGTCGGCACTGAACGTATTGTCTTTTGCCATGCCCAGCCCAGGCAGGGTCTATCAAACGCCGACATCAAAGGTTTTGCGAAGATCCTCTCAGACCTGGGCAAAGAAGCCTCTCTACACTATGGCGTCGCTCTCTCGCTGCATCATCATTACAACCAGCCGGTAATGTATCGTCAAGATTTCGCCGTCTTCTTCGATGCCGTAGACGACCAGGCCGTCAAACTCACGGTAGATACGGCGCACCTGGTTAAATCTGGCATCACCGATATCGCGGGTATCATCTCTGATTATCGTCATGTGATCGATACTATCCATATGAAAGATTTTGCGCACGGTTCATTTGAGTTGCTCGGTCAGGGAAGTATCGATTTCGTGCCGGTCTTTGACGCGCTCCACAAGATTGGGTATAACGGGTGGCTCTGTGCCGACGAGGAAAGCGGCAGTGATCTTCCTGGCGCAATGGAGACTTGCGCACGCTTCATGGCTCATGCCTCTATGCACTGAGACTGTTAAATCATAGATCTGATGTGTCCCATTCTAGAGCTAGATGGGGCGTTCACTATATGCTTTCATCTGGCACCGCTCAGGGCTATGGAGAATGCTACTACTCAGTAGATGCCTATGCCTGGACATCGAATTTCGATGCACGGACCTCCGCAATAGAGATCCCTGGATGCCATTAACTCAGTAGCTCATCCAATCTAGAGAGGGCAGAGTTGGGAAGAGCCAATGCTGAAAGAAGCTCAACAAGCGGATTGGGAAACATTACTTCATTCTGCTTGTTGGGTTTCTATTTTTCTGAATGATTCTCTTCCTCTTGATTTCTATCTTGATTTTGTCGGCAAGATTGGTTACGCTTGAGCAAAGAGGAAGCCTATTCCCGATCAGGGGAGAGAGGAACACAACATGGCAGCACAGCATACAACGTCGTCTGGTGCTGAATCTTCTCAAGCAACGACGCACCAGAAGAGCTACACGAGCGGCATCAGCGACACCCCGCTTTTGGGGATGACGATTGGTGATCTCTTCGATCAGACGGTCGAGACGTATCCAGACCACTCGGCACTCATCGCACGGGCGCAACAGATCCGCTTGAGCTACCGACAACTGCAACAACAAGTCAATCAATGCGCACGAGGGCTGATGCATCTGGGATTGCAAAAGGGAGAGCGTATCGGCATCTGGTCGCCTAATCGAGCAGAGTGGTGCATCACCCAGTTTGCCACCGCCAAATTGGGCCTGATCCTCGTCAACATCAATCCATCTTATAGAGTACACGAGTTAGAATACGCGCTCCAGCAGTCGGGATGCCGCGCACTGGTACTGGCCTCGACCTTTAAAAGCTCCAATTACGTCGAGATGTTGACCGGACTGGCCCCCGAACTCCAGCAGTGCGAGGCGGGTCAGCTCCAGTGTGCCAAACTCCTCCAGTTGCGAACAGTTATTTGTCTGGGTGAAGAGTCCCATCAGGGGATGTATCGCTGGGATGAGGTGATGGCACTGGGCGATGCAGTGAGCGAAGAACAACTGGCGGAGCGGCAACGTGAGCAGGAATTTGATGATGCCATCAATATTCAATATACATCAGGGACCACCGGGTTCCCAAAAGGAGCGACGCTCAGCCACCATAATATCTTGAACAATGGGTATTTTGTGGCGCGTCTACAACATTTCACCCACGAAGATATCCTCTGCATCCCGGTGCCGCTCTATCACTGCTTTGGCATGGTGATGGGTAACCTGGGCTGCATTACGCATGGGGCCACAATGGTCTATTCTGCCGAGGGCTTCGATCCCTTATCGGTGTTGCAAACGGTGCAAGAGGAGAAGTGTACAGCCCTTTACGGCGTGCCAACCATGTTTATCGCCGAACTGGAGCATCCCGACTTTCACCGCTTTGATCTGAGCAGCCTGCGAACAGGAGTCATGGCCGGTTCTCCCTGTCCAGTTGAGATCATGAAACGTGTGCAAAGCGAGATGCATACGCGCGATATCGAGATCTGCTACGGCATGACAGAAACGGCTCCAGTTTCAGCACAAGGACATATTGATACGCCGTTTGAGAAGCGTGTCAGTACGGTTGGAATGGTTCATCCTCACCTGGAAATCAAGATCATCGATCCAGCCAACGGTAAGGTTGTCTCTCTTGGGCAGCCTGGTGAGCTATGTACGCGCGGCTATAGCGTGATGCTGGGTTATTGGGATAATCCAGAGGCCACTGCCGCCGCTATCGATCCAGCTCGCTGGATGCATACTGGTGATCTGGCCACACTGGACCAGGAGGGCTACATCAATATCGTTGGGCGCATCAAGGATATGGTCATTCGCGGCGGCGAGAATATCTATCCCCGCGAGATCGAGGAGTTCCTCTATACCCACCCCAACATCAGCGATGTTCAGGTCATCGGCGTTCCTGACCCCAAATATGGTGAGGAGATCGTTGCCTGGATCAAGCTCAAACCGGGCGTGCAGGTGAGCGAAGAGGAAATCAAAGCTTTCTGTCGCGGCAAGATTGCTCACTACAAAATCCCGCGCTACATCAAGTTTGTCGAGGCGTTTCCCATGACCGTTACTGGCAAGATCCAGAAGTTCCTCATGCGCGAGCAATCCATTGAAGAGCTTGGTTTGCGCAACACCGCTAACCTGGAAACTGCATAGATGACAATGCTGTCGAGGATCATAGGAACGACAAAAGCTTCTGGTTGGGCCATGCTCATCAGCAAAATCGGCTCTGAGATGGCTCTACCCTTGACTTGTCGCCATGCATACAAAGCGCTATCGGAAATGCCCAGTTCGCGTGCAATTTGCGCTTTTGGTTTGCCGCAGATGAAAAGCAGAGAGGAGCGAGCAGGGAAGAGGTCGGCGTTAGAGAATCCTCGTCCTCTCCCTGCTCGTCTGAGAGCGAGTGGTTCTGCCCTCCCTCTCCAGGAGCGGTTAAAAGGCAACCGGCAGATGAGTAAGCCCACGGACGTTGAGAGCGCCATGCCAGGTAAGAGCTTCGTGAGGCACATTGAGGCGCAGATTTGGCATGCGTCGCAGGAGGGTGGTAAAAGCAATCTCGCCTTCCAGGCGAGCCAGGGGAGCACCCAGACAGGCGTGAATGCCATATCCAAAGGCCAGATGACGATCGATGGAACGCAGCAGATCCAATTCGGCTGCGTGCGTGAAGTGGCTCTCATCACGGTTGGCTGAGGTTAGCGCTACGATCACGATGTCTCCTCGCGAGATAGTTTGCCCTCCGAGATCGACCTTTTCGGTAGCTAGACGCGGCACAGAAGTCAGAACCGGCCCGGTAAAGCGCAACAGTTCTTCGATGGCTCGTGGAACACGGCTCAGATCCGCCTTGAGCCTTTCCAACTGGTCTGCATGATCGAGGAGCGTGAGCACCCCGCTTCCGATGAGATTGGAAGTGGTCTCATGTCCAGCCACTATGAGCAAGCCTACCATCGACAATAGCTCTGGTTCACTCAGACGATCCCCATCGTCTTCGATCTGGACCAACTGACTGATCAGGTCGCTTTGCGGATGGTGCCGTTTTTCAGCCACGAGTTGCGCGACATAGCTACCGAAGGCGTCTATCTTTTGCGCACGTACAGCAGCGTTTCGGTCATCCAGCGTGATCGGCCCCCCAGCCACAATCGCCCTGGAGCCTTCTCGGACCAAATCCCAATGATCATGAGGAACACCCAACATGTCGGAAATGACATTGATGGGCAGGGGATTGGCATAGTCTTCAACAAGGTCCATGCAGCCCTCTTCGGCAACCTGGTCGAGCAACCGGTTGGCAATCTGCTCAATGCTGGGACGCAGGCCCTCAATGTATTTGGGAGTAAAGACCTCGGAGACCAATCCACGCAAGCGTCGATGAGCCAGGCCATCGACATTGAGCATGGATCGGCCCAGCAGAGGGAAGCCCTGAGATGATTGCATACGCTGGACCAGTTCATTGTCCTCAACGGCAGCATAATCGAGCGTGAAACGCTGGCTATCTTTTAAGACCTGGAGAGCCTCTTGCATGCGAGTAACCATCCAGGTTTTGTGTTGAGCGTCAGTAGGAAAAGGCGCTGGCAGAACGGCTCCCATCACACGCATCTGTGCGAAGAGAGAAAACGGGTCTTTCAGAAGCTGGTCTTGAAAGAGGTGGGGGGATGGGTTCGTTGTCGTGTCAGCGTCGTGTTGCATATCCATCAAGATATCCCTTTCTTTTGCATTTTTAAAGAACACTTCATTACGCAAGCAGCCTTGACCTCACAACGGTTTCGATCAATGATAGGCATCATATGCCCTGCTTGCTTCTCACAGCGTAATTTCTGTATCTGGCTCAATAGGATTTCTCCCTCAAAAACATGGTGAGACAGTGCAGATTTTTTACAAACGTTGTTTAATTAACAAATGTCAATTATAATCCTACTAAGGAAAGATGAGAAAAGCAAGGAACAATGCTCTTGATCTGTAGTTTAGGTGACAAAACAGAAAAAGTGTCAATGAATAATTGAGCAGGATGAGGTTTCTATGAAGACAAACGAGCAAGAAGATCCACGGGTAAGACGTACCCGCCAGTTATTGTTGCAGGCATTGGAGGAACTCTTGACGGAAAAGGGGTTTCGCCGTCTGACTGTTCAAGATATCGCCGAGCGAGCGGGACTCAATCGCGTCACGTTTTATGGGCATTTTTCGGACAAATATGCCCTTCTGGAGTACTGGTTGCGTGAGCAATTTCGGCAGCAGATAGCCCCTCTCTATTCCACGACAGGCACCCTGAATGCTAGAAACCTTGAAGCGCTTATCGTGACGATGATGAAATGGTTTGCACAGTTACATTATCGAGCTAGACCCGAGGATAGGCAGTTATTGCCTCTTTTCTTCGCAACGATGCCACAGGAGATCTCCCTTTTGCTCCACGAATGGTATAGACAAACTCCAGCAAGAGAGTTGCCATCGCATGTGGCGCCGGAAGTAATGGTAATGGTGATGAGTTGGGCCATACTTGGGATAAGCTTCCAATGGTCGGATGGGATAAGAATTCTTTCACCAGAAGAACAGGCAAGACAGATCACCGCTTTATTGATGGCTAACTTCTAACTCTTCTTTCTCCCTGCCGTTATCATACATCAGATCTCGCGTGAAGCCGGAGTGCATTGAGAGCATGTTTGCAAATTCCGAGTTCTTCATCTACAACTGTAGGACCAGGCGTTCCCTGGGTTTGACGGGCTTTCCCGGAGGATATAAACTTGAAAGAGAGCATCTGAAGGGAGAGAACTATGCTGAAGGAGCAAAAGACCTTCACGAAAGAATTCAAACTAGAAGCGGTTCACTGAATCCCAGGGGAGTAATTCTCGCCACGCAGGAGATTGCCTCTTGCAATGAGTACCTGTCAAGAAAGAGGGTAATATTCGGGCCTCTCCCGGAAAAACTAGCTCATCTCGCATGCAGAATACAGATGAGCTAGCCTGGTTGATAAGATGAAGAAGTGGTAGAGGTCTCTCAAGGCAACAGTGAATCACCAAATTGGTATCTGTGCTCTATTTTCTTCGCTTTCGTGTTGGGGAAGAGCGAGAATGACTTATAGCGTATCTGCATTTTTTTGGGTGCCGGGTGTATCGATGAATGCAGCTCTGTAGAGACGTGTATTTTTCATATAGTTGCCTGGCGTTATCCCGAGGTAGCGTTTGAACTGATGGGTGAAGTGTGCCTGGTCAAAGAAGCCAGTTTCGCTGGCGACATAGCTGACGGAAAAACCTTGAGCGAGTAGTCTTCTGGCATGATCCAGTCGTAGCTGGGCCTGATAAGCATGAGGAGGCAAACCAACGGCTTGACGAAAGACGCGGGTAAGATGGAATGCACTCAAGTTGGCAATTCGGGCGAGATCCTCCAGAGAGACCTCTTCAGTATAATGCTCGTCTAGATACGTTTTGACACGTTTGATTGCCGGGCGCTCCCATCCCAGACGACATGTGGCTCCCTGACTCTCCGTATGGGTAAGCAGCAGATACCCTAATGAGTGCAGCAGCCTCTCCCACAGTTGTAGAGCAGAGGTGGGGGTGGTGAATTGCGCATGAAGGTCACGTAATGAGGTGTATAGAGAGGCATCGAGAATTTTAGTGCGAAAATGAGGCAATGGTCTTTCTCGTTCATCAATTTCTGCTGCTATGCGTTGGAGCAATGCTGGCTTGATAATGAAGTGCTGATAGGCGAGATCCTTTGCCTGACATCCCCAGATTTCTCCAGGCTCCAGCACATAAATGTCACGACCTGTCCCCTCTAAAGTAGTGTTGCGATACTCCAGAAGTCCCGTACCTCCCAGAGAGACGCCGATGATGTAATTGTGTGTATAATATCGGCTAAATGCTTTAGTGACAGAAACTCTTTTTACAAACTCAACCTGTTCTAAGTATGTATCATGACGCGATGGGACGCGCTCTTTTATAGCTTCCATGTACGCTTTATTCCTTTCTGTCTTGAGACAATAGTATTTTTCTGCTATGGTAATTCATGAAGAAGATGAAATATTATGTAGTTTGTTTGGTTGTTAAAACTCTGCACATAGAGTGTGTAATGCGAAATTTGTGACAGCATTGTCGGAAAATGAATATCTTTTAATCTTTCTTTCGTAGAAATAAGTGTACTGATTGAAGCATCATGACACATCGGTAAAATTACCCATTATTAGTTACCAACCTTGCGATATAAAAAGCGTATAAAGATCGTCTCTTTTTAGCAAGCAGCAGGCATTTTTCATCATAACTATAGGGCCATAAATGAGAAAGACATGGTATACTACAAATCATGTCGTATCATGCCCTGGGTAAAACAGTCTGGATAGCTGCACAGATGAGATAACGGTGAAAGCGTTATCTTTGTTTTCTCTATTTTTTCTATTTTCTACTCGTTATGAAAATGGGTGCAGACAGGCAGTTGACCTGAAATGTGTGAACTGTTATGATAAGATACCTGCATATTTGCATAAATTATTTGGCGGCAAGGTGAGCTACGTGGAAAAATTTCATACCTGGCGAGATTTGCTGGGAATCCTGATTCAAGATGTCCACGAGAAGCAAAGGATTGCTCAGGCGTTAGGAGTCAACGCTATTACGCTCTCACGTTGGGTTGGTAAGTCTTCAACGCCCAGGCCCATCCATTTGCGTCATCTAATGACTGTGATTCCTCCACACTATCGGAGTACTATGCTGGATTTGATTCGGCAGGAATTCCCTACTTTTTCATTTGCTGACGAAGAAACGATGAAAGAAGACGATCAAGACGAGATTCCTTCCGAGTTTTATGCTCGTATTTTCAACGCATATGCGGCGACCCCGGCACTGCAACGTTCCTGGTCGGTGATGAGTCTGACGTTGCAGCAGATGTTGGGGCAGCTCGATCCTCTGCAGGTGGGTATGGCTGTGACGATTGCGCAGTGCATGCCTCCTTCTATCGATGGGAAGGTCTGTAGCTTACGTGAGCGCAGCGGCTACGGCACGCCTCCCTGGGGGATCAACCTGGAGTCGTACGCCGTCTTTCTGGGGGCCGAATCGCTGGCGGGATATGCCGTCAGCTCCTGCCATCCACGCATCATTCAAAACAGTGAAGAGCAGCAGGGGGTGTTGCCTGCGCACTGGGTGAAGTGGGAGAGAAGCGCGGCGGCCTATCCTATTTTTCGCTCTGATAAAGTGGCGGGTTGCCTGCTGGTTTCCTGCACACAACCAGATTATTTTACTGAAGCTCGCCAGAAGCTGATCCAACAGTATTCTGAGTTGCTGGTGCTGGTCTTCGATGCTTCTGAATTCTACGATATGAACGACATCAACCTGCATGTCTTGCCGTATTATCGTCTCCAGGCCAAATATCTGGCAAACTTCCGTCAGCGCGTTTCGGACGTGATGATGGAAGAGTTAAGAAAAGGGCGTACGATCGATCTCAGGCAGGCCGAGTTACTTGTATGGCAGCGGGTGGAGCAAGAACTCTGGCAACTGCCCCCATATACGGGAAAGCCAGAGGATGATATGGGGGACGAGTAAACCATTGCATGTTGAAAATGATGTTCGCCTGCTCAGCGAGTAAACGAACATCATCTCCTGTTGTATCAACTCTCCCACCGTGCTTATTGCGTCAGCCGTGTAAAGTATTCAGGAAATGTCGGCTCGGGCTGTTTGAGCTGTCCATGACGCGCGGATTGGATCAGCGTCCAGATTTTTTCAGGCTTGAGCGGCATATCTATCGTCGTGATGCCCAGCGGGGCCAGGGCATCCAGCACGGCATTGACGATCGTTGGTGGGGCCGCGATACAGCCAGCCTCGCCAGCGCCTTTTGCTCCCAGCGGATTGAAGGGCGAGGGCGTCTCCACAAAATCGGTCACAAAGTCAGGGATCTGTTCCGCGTTGGGGAGGGCATAGTCCATCAGGGTCGCGGTAAGTGGTTGCCCGCTTTCTTCGTCGTAGACCACCTCTTCATAGAGCGCCTGCCCGATTCCCTGGGCGAGGCTGCCCTGAATCTGCGCCTCGGTGAGATAGTGGTTGAGGACGCGCCCACAATCGTCTACCGCGACGTAGCTCAGGATGCTGACATTACCCGTCTCGCTCTCGACCTCGACAACGGCCAGATGAGCGCCAGAAGAGTAGCTTGCCCCCTGAGCCGCAAACGAGCGCCATGCTGCCAGCCCCTCGATGGGTGCGCCGTTCACAGGATTGGGCGCATCCTGTTCAATCAGCGCGGGCTGCTCTGCCACCAGACGCGCCAATGTGCCAAGATCAACCGCGCGTGCGGGCATTCCACGTACAAAGATGCGCCCATCTTCCAGCACAAGATCGGCGGGGGCTGCTTCGAGAAAATGGGCTGCAACCTGCAATGCTTTCTCACGAACCGCTTCTGCCGCCAATAAGATGACGGAGCCAGCCGTCTGAGTTACGCGACTACCAAAGGTGCCGACGCTGTAGGCTGGTAGCGCCGTATCGTTCATCTGGACCTCCACCAGCTCTGCCGGGATATGTAACGTGTCGGCGACGATCTGAGCAAACGCGGTGAAGTGGCCCTGCCCGTTATGGGAGACGCCGCTCTGTACCAGCAGTGTTCCATTGGGACGGATGCGTACCGTTGCGGCCTCACGAGTACCGGGTGCGGGGCCAGCGTCGCCCGATAGCTCGATAGGGGTGGTGAGGCCGATGCCTAAGAGTTTGTCGCTGTTGGCTGCACGCCGTTCGCGTTGTTTCTCACGCCAGCCCTGATATCCTCCCAGTTCCAGCACACGATCCAGCGCCACCTGATAATTGCCGCTGTCGTACTGCACGCCCGTGATGGTGCGATAGGGGAAAACGTCTGGCGGCAGAAAATTGCGGCTGCGCACAACGGCGGGATCAAGTTCTAGCACATGGGCGATACGATCGATCACGCGTTCCAGAATGTAGGCGGCTTCGGGCCGACCTGCGCCGCGATAGGCATTGGTCGGCGCTTTATTAGTGAAGGCACCAAGCGTGATGCTCTCAATCGCCTGGATCTGATAGGGGCCGTTGAGCATAATGCCTGTGCGGGCGTGGATTGCCGGTGAGACGCCTGCGACAAATGCGCCGATATCGCCCACCGTGTGTGCTTTTAATGCCAGCAAGCGACCATTGTTTTGAAAAGCCGCCTCGACATAGCTGATCTGGCCCCGACCATGTGTTTGTGCTATCAGATTTTCGGTGCGATCCTCAATCCACTTGATCGGGCGTCCCAGGCGCATCGCCAGCGCAGCCGTCACCAGTTCTTCGCCGAGAAAGGCGTTTTTGGCACCGAAGCCGCCGCCAACATCGGCATTTTGCACGTGGATGCGGTCTCGATCGAGGCCCAGAAAGTGAGCCAGCGTTTCGCGAGCGCGAAATATTGATTGCGACGAGAGCCATGCCGTTAACTGGCCGCCAACTGGATCGAAGTCGAACATGCAGGCGCGGGTTTCGAGCGAGCCGGGGACAAGCCGCTGATTTACCAGTCGCAAACGGAGCGTTTTATCGGCCTGGGCGAAGGCGGCCTCGCTATCGCCACCCTCAACCTTTGCCACGAGAGCTACGTTTGAGCCGAACTCTTCATACAGCAACGGGGCGTCAGGAGCTAGAGCAGTCTCTATATCAATCACGGCAGGGAGCGGCTCGTACTCAACATCCACCAGATCGCGAGCGTCTACGGCAAGGTAGCGATCCTCGGCCAGAACGACGGCGACCGGATCGCCCGCATAGCGTGCTTTGCCAAGCGCCAGCGGACGCCGCTCCGGTTTTTTGCTGCCAGGAATCGTGGCGCTCTCAAGCGGGCGCATGCTACTCGCCAGCTCTGCCCCGCTAAAAGCCGCGACGACTCCAGGCAACTCCAGGGCCGCATCCAGGGAGATCGGACCTATTTCCGCGTGTGCGTATGGGCTGCGCACGAACGCGATATGGAGGGCAGATGGGCGACCCGGAGCTGGTCTGAGGTCATCGACATAGTGACCATGCCCGGTAATCAGCGCCCGATCC
>JAICIM010000406.1 GCA_025928885.1 Ktedonobacteraceae bacterium
AGTAGCATTTCATCATGCCGTTACAGCAAGAGTGTCTTGCCCTCATTGATCCAGATTGGTACAATAGCACAGGCGAGGACAAGCCATCGCCCCTCCCCATATTGTGGGCGTCATCGATACATTTCACGAATACACAATGTACTCGTCGAGGATAATTCAGTGGATCAAACAACCGATATACTCTCTATCAAACAGGAAAATGCGCAACAAAACAGCTTACAACTGCCTCACGGTACGGTCCAGTTGCCCATCTATATGCCAGATGCCACGCTGGGCGTTGTGCGCTCTGTCGATGCAACCGATCTCCAGCGCTGCGAAGTGCAGGCGGTGGTGATGAACACATTTCACCTGATGCAGCGCCCCGGCTCCTCGACGATTCAAGCGCTGGGTGGACTGCACGAGATGAGCGGCTGGAAAGCGCCAATCGTCACGGACTCAGGCGGCTTCCAGGCATATTCGCTGATCCAGCAAAACGCGAAGTTTGGCTCACTGGACGAAGATGGCATCACGTTTAAGCCGGAGGGAGCAAACCGCAAATTCCAGCTTACGCCGGAGAAAGCGGTACAGCTTCAGATGGCCTACGACGCCGATATCGTCATCTGTCTCGATTACTGTACCCATGTCGATGCGCCATTTGCCGTGCAGGAGGTGTCGGTGACACGCACGATCGCCTGGGCAAAGCGTTGCAAGAGCGAGTTCGAGCGGCTGGTCAAACAGAAGCGTCTCACAGCGGAGCAGCGCCCCCTGCTTTTTGCTGTCATTCAGGGCGGCGGCTCCCACGAGCTACGCAAACGCTGCACCGAAGCATTATTAGAGATTGGCTTCGACGGTTACGGTTACGGCGGCTGGCCGCTAGATAGCCAGGGCAAGCTGCTCACCGAGATCTTCACCTATACACGCGAACTAGTACCAGCACAATTTCCCATGCATGCGCTGGGTGTGGGACATCCCGCCAACGTGGTCGAGTGCGCTCGCATTGGTTATGGCATCTTCGATAGTGCCATGCCCACGCGTGATGCCCGGCACGCCCGCCTCTACGCCTTCACAGAGGATACCAACGCGAACGGCAAGTGGTTCCAGTATGTCTACGTCAATGACGACAAATATATCAAAAGCAACCGACCCGTTTCGTCCGTGTGCGATTGCCTGTGCTGCACCCATTATTCGCAGGGATATCTGCATCACCTTTTCAAGATCAACGATACGCTCTTCTTCCGGCTGGCGACGATCCACAACCTGCGCTTTATGACGATGCTCACCCAACGCCTGAGAGAGAGCGGCCATGTCGAGACCGAGTGATCCCCACGCGCTCGATCTGCTGATCAATGAGGTGCAAGGAAGCGCGAAATATAAAGATATCAGCCCGGACGTGGTGAGAGCGGTCGCGATCCAGGAGATAGGCAAGCGGCGCACACTGAAAGAGGCGGTAAAGGCCACGAAGAACAAGCTGCATCAGGTGAGCATGGCCTATTTCAATCTCCGCGCAGATTCACGCGACAACTACGTCGTCTGGTTGCAACGGCTCAGGGAGGTACGACAGGCAGGGGATGTAGAAGCTGGCAAACAGCTCAACAAACAGATCATGGGTCACCACGCATCCACGCGTGAACGTCTTCCCCTGCTCGATCAGTTCTACAGCACGTTGCTAGCCGACCTGCCGCCAATCAACAGCGTGCTGGATCTGGCCTGCGGTCTCAACGCGCTCGCCCTGCCCTGGTTTCCCGCGATGGGACAGATTACCTATTATGGCTGTGATATTTACCGACCAATGATCGACTTTCTCAATACGGCGCTGGAGATTATGGGGATCGAGGGTTGTGCTGAAGTGCGGGATATTCTGCAATCGCCACCCATGCAGGAAGTTGATCTGGCGCTGATATTGAAAACAATCCCCTGCCTGGAACAGATCGACCGGCAAGCTGGCACACGTCTCTTACGAACGATCAACGCCCGCTATATGATCGTCTCCTTCCCGGCGCAAAGCCTGGGGGGCCGCAACAAGGGCATGCTGACAAACTACGAAGCCCATTTCCATCAACTTATCGAGGGCGAGAACTGGGATATCCGCAAATTCGAGTTCGCAACCGAACTGGCCTTCGTGGTCAAGAAACGCTGATATCGCTCTTGTTAGGAATGATGGCGGTAGGGGACGGTATGATTATCACTGCATCCCTACCATCATCATTATCGTCTAAATTGAATAGATGAGCATTAAGAGGTTGTTGGATCTAGCAATTGACGAATGCTTGCCTCGTCCGGCGCAAGAACAGCTTGCTCATGTAATTTTTTAAGAACCTCTGGTTTATCCACCCAAGTTACTTTTTTCTTGACCAACTCTGTCAAAGCGGGAAAACGCAGTCTTACAACATCTACAACCATCTCTCGTAATACTTTTGCCTCGCCTACGGCTCTTTCATGCTGAATAATCGGGCTTTCATCCCACCAACTATCAGGCATGCTTTGCCCTCCTTCCCAACCTTCAACTTCATATGGAGCTATGCTGCTGTTGGTGCTAACAATGAGCGGACGCTTGCTTCATCTGGCGCTGCGAAAAGCTGTACGAATAAATTGTGTAACTTTTTTGGATCATTCATCTGATTAACTTTTTGTCGGGCCAGATCTGCAAGATGAGGAAAGCGTAGTTTAATAGCATCAACTATACCCTCTCGCAATCCTTCAGCTTTACCTGTCGCCTTCGTTTGCTGGACAATCGGGCTTTCATCCCACCAACTGCTATACATATTCAAGACCTCTTTCATCCTCGCTTTCTCCAACGGAGCAATTGTCTCGACTCTCTCCAACAATACTACCATATAGGCGAAAAAATCGCTCAGAGTAGCGTTGTCGTCCTTATAGACCTGCTCCATTTCTTTCATTGCGCTGAGTAATAGCTCATGATTGATCCCTTGCATTGTGGGCAACAAAGGATACATACAGGTAATATGTTCGCGCACATAGTCCTGTGTGTTCAGTAGAAACAACGGCAAGATGCGGAAATGAAACGTGGTAATCATGCCATCTCCACCTTCAAGCACAAATGGCGAGACGGTCATACTGGTTTTGAATAGATAGACCACAATCGAGATGACCGGCAAGTTGTATTTCAAATGCAGCGAGGCATTATACGCCAGCATACGAGCGCCCATGCGCGTGTTCTTGCCAGACTCAAATTCCAGGTGCAGAATATGCTTCTTGCCACGATAGACGATAATATAGACCTTATCCGTGCGCAAGAGTGGACGCGCAATCTCGACGTTGAGCGTATTTTCATAGGTTGCTCCCGGCAACAACACGGCCACAATATCTTTGACCTGCCGATCTACCAGCTCCTTCATGCTCGCATCGTACACCTGCGATTGGCCCTGCTGCTCTTCGTCCTCCACTACGATTTGCTGCTCTTCAACCTTTTTCGACTTTGCCATAACACTCCCCAAACCATCTTATTTCCCCTTCCGCCACCACACGTCCCAGCAGCAGCATCGTAGCATATGTACCACACGCCGTCTGTGAAATACGTCATTAATCTATCATTATATCGAAATACATCTATTATTATTTATGTGAAGGAGTAGAGATTTCGTCGTTCTCTTCTATCTCCGGGTGCTCCTCCACTTGCTTCTCGACACCTCTCGTATAGCGCACGCCCCACCAGCAGAAGAGCAGCAGGCTGGAAGAGAGCAGCACGATCAGCAGCGCAAAACCCAGCACCTGGGCGATAATGCCCGCGAAGAGCAGCACCGGGATCGAACCGGTATTGTAGATCATAAATTGGAGCGAGAGGACACGCGCTCGGCCCTCTTCGGGAGCGCGTTCCTGCATCAAAGTTTGCGTCGGAATATTCACCACCGCCATCGCCACGCCCAGGAGAAAGACCAGCAGCACCGTCGTCCAGAGCAGCCAGGGCGATTCGGCTCCATGTTGTGGATCAAAATGCAGTGCAACCCACTGACAGACAGGCAGCAGCAGGAAGCCGAGGGCAAGCACGATAAAACCAATCACTGTCAGGCGAATCCTGCCGAAACGCTGCGCGATGTGCGGCACGAGGACCGAGGCACCCACCAGGCCAACACCAGCTGGAGCCAGAATGATCGACATATCCTCCGCCGGACGATGCAAGACCTGTTGCACAAACGTCCCGGCCAGTTCGCCGATCAGCAGCATAATCACGCCCACAACCGAAAGCTGAATCACCGAGAAATAGAGCAGATGATCCATCCTGACAATCTGCCAGCCCTCGACCATATCGCGCCACAGGCTTCTCACGGCCTCCCCCATCTCCATCCTGGTCTCATTACGTTCGCCTGGCGTTCTATATTTGACGTGTGCCTGTCTACACGCGCTGGCGGGGATAGCCAGAATCAGGCCAGCACACACCGCATAGAGAACCGCCACTACCACAAACAGCATCTCAATAGACTCAACGTGCAGTTGGAGAGAGCCAATCGTCACCACAAAGGGTGGAAAAATCGCTGCAATGATGCGCCCAAAGAGCAGAAACCCGATGGCTTGAGAGACGGTCAACGAAATGTTGAACAGCGAGAGCGCAGGCATCAACTCGCGTTCGCCAACCAGCAGGGGGATCGTCGATCCCTCGGCAGGTGTGAAAAACTGACCAATCAGCGACGCCAGAAACGTCAGAGCAAAGAGCGGCCAGACATTCGAGGGGTTCATAAATAGCGAGACCACCACCAGCAGCATTACGCCCGTGCGTAAAATATTGCTCACCCAGAGCACCAATCGCTTATCCAGTCGATCCACCAGCACACCAGCGATGGCGCTGAACGGGACGGCAGGCAGCGTAAAAGCGATGATCGCCAGACCAGCCATCAGCGTTGAATGGGTAACATCCGTGACCTGAACCACAATGCCGTAATTGGCGGCATTCATAATGGTCAGAGAGATGAGTTGGGCCAGCCAGAGCAACAAAAAATTTCGATTTTTGAGCACGCGCCGGAAACTCGACATATTGGGCTGCATAGACTTCTCTGCCTCTGTCCTGTCGGTGGATGCTGTTGGTATCGACATCAAGCGCTCATCCTTCTATGGTGACTTTATCTGATCAACAAACACGAAAGAACCGGCTACAACCAGCGTTGGCAAGCTTTGTCCTATCCTATTACGTATTATTATACGCGAAAGTCGTAGATGACACCCCCTGGCAAATGTCCTAATTTTGGTCCACTTTCCGCTTTTCTGTGAGAGCAGCGTATTATTATATATAGAGCGATTCATCATCAAACAATGAAACAGGTAGGAGATGAGTGTGTATCAATACGATATCTTAAAAGACACGTGGATTTATGCGGAAATCAAACAACTGGTCCAGCAAGAAGAACTTGCGGAACAGATCCGGGAATATCGGCAGATGTTGCAGGTGATTGTGCAGGCACGCTTTCCTCGCCTTGAGTCGCTGGCAAAAGAGGTCGGCAGCACCATCATCAGCCCGGAGGCGTTACGCGACCTGATCGTCAAGGTCAGCACGGCAAAGGGAGAGAAAGCTGGGCGCCAATATCTAAGCGAGGAGAAAAAGAGCGCGGCGGAGGAGATTGCCTGATCTCATTGCGCTCAACTCGTGCTATAATTGGCGTACTATGACAATCATGCCGACTTCTTCATCTCAACTGAATAAAAAAACCGACCTGCTGGCTCTGACGCTGCCCCAAC
Organism: Ktedonobacteraceae bacterium; assembly: GCA_025928885.1. Classification (GTDB taxonomy): domain Bacteria; phylum Chloroflexota; class Ktedonobacteria; order Ktedonobacterales; family Ktedonobacteraceae; genus JAICIM01. Next base: position 5,665 of record JAICIM010000406.1, read on the forward strand.
TAAAAGAGTGGATGGTGGCGCACGGAGAGGCCGCATTTCGCGCAAAGCAGATCTATAGCTGGCTCTATCAACACCTTGTCAGTGATTTTGCCGCGATGACCAATCTACCGCAAGCACTGCGCGACAAGCTGGCAGAAGAGGCCACAATAGGCCCAATGATCGTGCGCAGCGAACAGCACTCGAAAGATGATCGCACGCGCAAAATCTTACTGGAACTGGCCGATGGCAAGCTTATTGAGTCGGTGTTGATGCTCTATCCCCCGCTCGGTGAGAGCAGCGCCCGCGCAACTGTTTGCGTCTCCAGTCAGGCCGGGTGCGCCTTTGGCTGCACCTTCTGCGCGACCGGACAGATGGGCTTTGATCGGCATCTGAGCGCCGGGGAGATTGTGGCGCAGGTACTTTACTTTGCGCGTGAACTACAGAGCGCCCCCTGGACAGCCGCCGGTCTGCCAGGCAGCAAGCCAATCGAGCATATCACCAACATCGTGCTGATGGGCATGGGCGAACCGCTGCACAACTACGACAACGTGTTGCAAGCACTGCGGATCTTAAATAGTGCCGATGGCTTTAATCTAGGGGCGCGGCATATGACCGTCTCAACGGTTGGTCTGGTACCTGCTATCCGTAAATTGAGCCAGGAAGCCCTCCAGATCAACCTCGCCATCTCGTTACACGCGCCGAGCGACGAACTGCGCAGTCGCACCATGCCAGTCAACCGCAAATATCCCATAGAAGAGCTGCTGGCCGCGTGTCGGGACTATATCGCCGCCACCAAACGACAGGTCACGTTTGAATACGTCCTGCTGGCCGGGGTGAACGACACCCCCGAATATGCGCAACAACTCGCCGAACTACTGGCCCCGCTCAAGCAGTTTGCC
>JAICIM010000167.1 GCA_025928885.1 Ktedonobacteraceae bacterium
CCAGTCATAGCGATGCAGCCAGTGATCCATCAGCTCTTGCATATATTCTAAGCTGATCCCGTAGGTCCAGCCAGCTCCCTTTGTCGCGTGCAGCCAGCGTATGTGGCTCAGGCGCTCATACAAATCATCAAGAGTGGCTTGAGAAACGTTTATTTTGAATGGTTGAATACTCATGGGATGTCTGCCCCTTATTTTCTTTTGTTTGCTTACTACAAAGACAGTATACCCTGGAAAGGTGACAGGATCGGTCCTCGTTTGGGACATACTGTTTTAGCCCATCAATATATCGATGATATATCACTCATCAAATCTTGAATATTACTTGAGAGTTTCTTGAGGATTGTTGAAAAAATCCAGCATATAATAAACACAGGTTGAAACAATGTACAGAATTATACATGTAAAATTAGTATATTCGCTTTTATCTGGAATTGCTTAAATTTCATGTTTGCGATAGAGAAGAGAAAAAGGAGTGGTAGCTTGGATAACCTGGTACAATGTCTTTCAAAAGGATGTCACCCTGTCGCTGTTGGAGGTCCCAAACCGTCTCTCACAACCTTTAGAAACAGCATTGAAGACATGGGATATGTCCTGATAAAGTTTACCGGGACGCATGGGGGAACTGATCTAGGGATGTGGATTGATATGAATTCTACCGATCTCAAGCAGGCTCATTTCGATCGACACACCGGCATCGCTCACGTAGAGGGGACGCTGATCTTAAACAACATCAATTTGCGCTGCATTGCTGATATTGAGTTGGCAACCCTCCAGGGAACGGGCCGTCTTGAGGTCCAACCCATATTACATTAGTATGGTGCAATTTTGCACCACTTATTTTTGACGCCGTTTCTCTCTCCATACGAGAATAATTACTACCAGTAGTAAGTACAACCACTGATCCATAATGAACTCCGTGATAGCATTGCCAGGTACTACTATATCCATCTGCTATGTGTTTTATCAGGGAGATAAGTCCTACCCTGTCGTCTTATCAAAATCCATTGGACCAAAGCTGCCACCATGTTTGTTGCATGGTGGCAGCTTTGGTCCGCAGATCCTCTGCGCATACCGCTCTCTCCCATTGTAACATTTTTATAAAAAAGGCGTAAAAAGAGCATTAAATCATGTGTCATTTTGCATCTATATGTCGAAACATTGCGCATTTTAAATATCTCTAACTCATATTGCGTCATGCTGCAAGCGTGAGCGGGCAAGAAAATGAAATTGGATATCTTTACAACTGTAGTACTAAAGTCGTCGAAAAAGCATTGCTTCTTGCATAAATTGCTGGTATAATCTCCAACGTTGGAGAAAAAACAACCCTCACGCGGTTTTCCGCTACCCAGTTTTAATATGTGGCGAATAGGACTTTGGAATAAGAGGTAGCTTTATGGCAACGAATTGCGACTTCAGCCGTTCTTCCTTGATAATGGAACAGTATCAGCGCGACATGGAACTCATAGCTGTTGCCTTGCAAGAAGAGAGTCAGGACGAACGTGAGGAACGTCTCAGTCTCGTTGCGCGTTCCTGGTCTCTCACATCAGCCTGTTTCCATTCACAGCTAGAGCCGGAAGAGACATCGGTCTATGCTCCAGTCGCTCTGGCGCATCCGTAGTTCCTACGTTCATCGTTTTGATTATAAAAATAGAGATACATAGCAGTAAACGCCATGCCTCATCCACCAGAACTAGCACCGGATGCTCTGACCTATCAATCGCCCGTGCAGTTTGGCATGGTGTATTGGGTAAACTTTGGGTATCCTTCGCTCCCTCCGGGTATCGAGGAGAAACGTATCCTTGATTGGCATCCTGCTCTCGTCGTTTCCGGGGAGCCTTTTTGCCGTCATGCCGGAGCTGTGAATGTTGTGGCTCTGACTTCCTATCGCGGGAAGCTGCGCCCATACCATCATTTGCTCTTGAAACGTGATTATCCCCTCCTGGACACCGATAGCCTGGTGAAAACTGAGCTGATGTACCCAGTGCTACGCTCTTTGCTAGCCGACCAGTACGCCATTTGCCGTCTCAATGACGCCGATCTTCGCGCGGTTATGGCGAAGGTTGCCAACAGCCTGGCGATCACTGCGTTCTTCTCGCTGCATTAGAGAGGAGTGGCCGATGTATGACGATCGAACCAAATCCGCTACGTCTCTTGCCCTCTGTCGATGAATTGTTACAATCTTCAGAGGGGCAGCGTCTCATCGCCCTCTATTCTCGTTCGCTTGTGCTCCGCGCCCTGCGCTCTTCCCTTGCTCATGCTCGCACTGCCATTCGCAACGGCGCAACCAGTCCCTCTTCCGCCGCGCTGCTCTCCTCCGCCGAGGATCTCTTGCAGCGCGAACAACAGCCGCATCTACGATCCATCATTAACGCAACCGGCGTCATTATCAATACCAACCTGGGACGCGCTCCCCTGAGCTATGAGGCGCTCCAGGCCGTGCAGCGCGTTGCCAGCGGCTATTCCAATCTCGAATACGATCTGGAACCGGGCGAACGCGGCTCTCGTCATATCCATGTGGCGGCGCTCTTGCGTGAATTGACCGGGGCTGAGGATGCGATCGTCACCAACAACAATGCGGCGGCGGTCCTGCTCGGCCTGAGTGCGCTGGCGCTGGGACGCGAGGTGGTGATTTCGCGCGGCCAGCTGGTTGAGATCGGTGGCGGCTTTCGCGTCCCCGATGTGATGCGTCAGAGCGGGTGCCAGCTGATCGAGGTCGGCACCACCAATCGCACCCGGATCGGCGACTATGAGGCGGCCCTTAGCGAACAGACCGCGCTCCTGCTGGCCGTGCATCCCAGTAACTTTCTGATCACCGGCTTTACCGAAGCAACCTCGATCGAGTCCCTCGCTGTCCTGGCCCATAAACGCGGCCTGCTTGTCATGAACGATCTGGGTAGCGGATGCCTGCTCAACAGCGAACGCTATGGGCTGACCCATGAGCCAACACCACAGGAGAGCATCGCAGCCGGGGCCGATCTCGTCTGCTTCTCGGGCGATAAGCTGCTCGGCGGTCCCCAGGCAGGTATTCTCGTTGGCAAGCGGGAGGTGATCGCGCGGCTGGCAAAGCATCCACTCATGCGTGCTGTGCGTATCGACAAGATGACTCTGGCGGCGCTGGAGACGACCTTGCGCCACTATCAACGCGCCGAGGCTGAGACGCGCATCCCGATCTGGCGTATGATTGCCGCCTCCTCTGAGCAGATCAACCGGCGTGCCACGCTCTGGATTGCTCAACTGCAAGAGAAGGGCGTGGTGGCCCGCAAACAGCCGGGAGCCTCGACGATCGGTGGTGGCTCTCTCCCCGGCGAAACGCTGCCCACCACGCTCGTTGCCCTCGATGCCGCGCGTACGCCCCTGCCATTAGAAGAGCTGGCCCGCCGTCTGCGCCTGCGCCGCACGCCCATTATCACCCGCATCCTGCGCAATGCGCTGCTGCTCGATCCGCGTACGGTTCTGGAGGAGCAGGAGCAGGAGGTGATCCAGGCGTTGGGCGAAGAGGCGAGTCGTCGTGCTGCGACCTGAAATACAACTTGGAATACTACATATCGATTTGACAATTGTTCTCTACCAGGGCTATGATGCTATATAATTGAGTAATATGCCTGTAAAGAAGAGCGAGCAGGCCACCTGCGCCGTTGTATTGTAAGGAGCAACGAATGACAGAAACCACAGCAAATGGAACTGTGTTTCATACCCACCGCCTGAGCAATGGCTTGCAGATTGTGGGTCAGCCAATGCCCGATTTTGAGTCGGTGGCGGTCTCTTATTTCGTCCGTACAGGTTCACGCGATGAATATGATCCGACGATTGCTGGCGTCTCCCACTTCCTGGAACACATGGTCTTTAAAGGCACGAAGAGCCTCAACTGGCAGGAGATCACCCTCGAATTTAACAAGATCGGGGCAGAAATCAACGCCTTTACTTCCCACGAAGCCACCGTCTTTTATGCGCGGGTGCTGGGCGAGTATCTGGATCGTGCCGTCGGGCTATTGAGCGACATGATGTATCCCCGGCTGGATGAGAGCGATTTCGAGACCGAGAAAGAGGTCATTATCAATGAGATCGCACGCTCGGAAGATCAGCCGTATAACTATACCTATCGTCAATTGATGCAGACCTACTTCGGCGGCCATCCACTGGGACATGACGTGTTGGGGTCGCGCGACAGCATTCGCAATATGCATATTGAGCAGATGCGGAACTACTGGCAGCGCCGTTATGCCGCCAATAACCTGATCCTTGCTGTCGCCGGGAAATTCGATTGGGACCATATCGTCGAACTCGCTGAGAAGCACTGCACGAACTGGCGCACTGGCGATACTGGCCGCGATGTTGCGCACTATGAGCCGGCCCAATCGATCAACAATATCATGGTCAACGAGCAGCTCAAGCAGCAGATCATGATCATTGCTATGCCAGCGGTCGATGTCAAAGATCCCGACTATTACGCGGCGGCCCTCGGTGGCAGCATCCTGGGCGACAGTGATGGCTCGCGCCTCTACTGGAATATCTACCAGCGCGGTCTGGCGGAGTCGGCCAGTGCAGGTGTCTGGGCAATGGAGGGAACCGGCATCCTGCTCATGGAGGCCAATTCCACGCCGGAGGATGCCCCACGCGTCCTCAAACTGCTGCGAGCAGAGCTGGATAGCCTGCTGAACGATGGGATCTATGAAGATGAGCTGCGCCGCGCGAAAGACAAGCTGATTAGCGGTATCGTGCTGAGCAGCGAATCGACCTTTGCCCGCATGCGCTCTCTCGCCAGCGATTGGGTGACCGAGGGCCGCCTGATCAGCGTCGAGGAAGAAGTAGAGCGCGTCGAGAATGTGACAACCGAAGACGTAATGCGTGCGCTGAAACGCTTCCCCTTGCGCGAAAAGCAAGTGCTGACCGCGCTTGGCCCCTTGAGCGAACAGCAACTGTTAGCCTGACCAAATGTTTCGTAGTCGCGCATCTTCGCACAAGCGCGATAAAGTCGCGCGACTACGAACCTTAAACTTCTTCTACCTCATATACCATGCTCAGAACGCCACCGTTGGTAAAGTTAGAGATATCTTGCCCCGTGGCCTGACCTTCAGGTGATTGGAACGCTTTGCGTAAGGAGTCCATATCATCCCATTCCAATTCGGCAACGAGGTAATAGGGTTCGCCGCCACGAATCGGGGTCGCATTCCAGCCAAGCGTATAGCGCCGCAGGCTGGGCAGCTTCTTCGTCAATGGGATGTGTACTTCGCGATAATGACGGTTGAATGCTTCAGTATCTTCTGGTTTATTATAGAGTACGAGAAATCTAACCATGACGGTTCTCCTTATTCTTTTGCTATTTGCAATGGGATTGGACGAATGCTCCAATGTGCTCAAGAGCCAGTGTTCCTTCGGGAAATGGCCGCGTCGTGGCAGTAATGGGCCAGGTGTGCCAGAGTCCCTCCCCTATCTGAAGCTCAACCGGAACTCCTGTATGACGAAGGCGACTGGCAAGCTGAACTGAGTCGTCCAACAACACTTCGTCGCTGCCCACATAGACAAGCATAGGGCAGAGTCCCTGGAGATCCGCAAGCAGTGGAGAAGCCAGCGGCGAGTGCGGATCTTGTTCTCTGAGGTAGTACCGACGCATTTCCAGAAACAGGTCTCGATTGTCCATGAAATCGACCTCCGCTTTCGTCGTGTGGGAGGGTGCGCTCAAGGTCAAATCGAGCCAGGGAGAAATCAATATGGCTCCCGCAGGTTGTGGCAGACCAGCCTGCTGTAGTGATACCAGCGTTGCCAGGGTGAGACCACCACCTCCTGAGTCTCCCATGAGAACAATGTTCTCAGGCTGGATACCACCCTGCAGTAGCCATTGATAGACTGCGATGCAGTCTTCTAGAGCAGCTGGGAAAGGATGCTCCGGGGCGAGGCGATAGTCGGGGACCAGGACGCGGGCCTGTGTGAAGCGAGAAAAAGTGGCGGCTACAGCACGGTAAGAGGCGCAAGAACCCCATACATATGCTCCTCCATGCAGATAGAGCAGTACACGACGATCATCAACTTCGGGTGTACTCACCCATTCGACGGCGACTGATCCTATGCTGCTCGCTTCGACCCGCACGTCGGCAGGAAGAGGAATTTGCGCTCGTAGCGCTTCAAACTGGGATCGCCTCGTTTCAACAGAAAGATGAGCCTGCACTACAGATGTGGCGGCAGTGCTCTTCATGAATGCACGGATTTGCTCTGCTTGTGGGCTGATCATAAAAACCTCCTTTTGAGAGAGTAAGATTACTTCAGATATCTATGAAACTGTCGTCGTCAGCAAAACTGTGCGGTCTGGAAAAGCTGTTGCAAATCGCACAGTTTTGCTGACGACGACAGTTTCATCAAGTAGCCATCCGATTCGTATGCCACAATGTAGTCCATGATGGGTGTGGAGAGGTGGACGCTTGCCTGTAGAGAATGGTGTGTGTAAAATGGTACACAAGCAAATAATTTTTGCGAAAGGTGTGGGAGTTCTGTTGAAGCGGAGTTATCCCAGGAAATACGACGATGAGAGGAAATAGCGTGACAGAGCAATCGAGGAAGGCTGATGAGCGCAAGCAGGACGACTTGGGTACAGAGCAAACTGAGCCTGAGCGTTTGCTTGAAGCCTATCGTAGCGAGCTGCTTCTGCATTGTTATCGTCTATCAGGTTCATTGCATGATGCCGAAGATACGGTGCAGGATACGATGTTGCGTGCCTGGCGACACTTTGACAGCTTTACTGACAGGGGGCCGGGATCGCTGCGGGCCTGGTTGTACACGATTGCGACCAACACCAGCCTCGATGCTCTCAAAAAAAAGTCTTCTCGCACTCTGCCAACCGCAGCCTCTCCCGTGTGGAATCCACAGAAGTCGGTCGCACCCAGAAGCACTGAGACCCTCTGGCTTGAGCCTTTCCCCGATGCCCGACTGATCGAGGCTGCGGAAAACCCGGAAGCTCGCTATACCCGGCATGAGAGCGTCTCCCTGGCCTTCCTTACCGCTCTCCAACTTCTTCCACCGCGCCAGCGTGCCATCTTGCTCCTCGCGGATGTGCTGGACTGGCGTGCTGCCGAGATTGCGCAGTTGCTTGATCTCTCGGTTTCAGCTGTGAACAGTGCCCTCCACCGCGCACGAGTGACGCTTGAGAAGAACTATCACCATGAGCAGCGAGAGATGGCACCGCTTTACCATGTTACTGCTGCGACAAACACCTTGCTCACACGCTATCTCCATGCCTGGGAAACGGACGATGTGGATGGACTTGTGGCGCTTTTGAAAGAAGATGCGATATTGAGCATGCCGCCGGTCCCTTCATGGTATCAGGGACGAGCAGCGATTCGCACCGTTCTCCGCGCTGTCCTCTTCCCCTCTGATATACCCAATCACTGGCGTCTATTTCCAACTCGCGCTAATGGACAGCCAGCTTTTATGGTTTATCGCTCTGACGAAGCAACTGGATTGTATCACGCGTTCGCTGTCCAGGTGATCACGCTTGATGATGCCGGACAGATAACCGAGGTGACAGCTTTCCTCGGTCCCCAGCTCGCCGCCTCCTTCAGTTTTCCGCTTCAATTGGCTCAATAACGGTGATATACTCTTGCAATACATATAAATGAGAATATATTATACAGTTATGGCCTGTCTAGATTGAAGAGATAGCAGGTACTCTTGTATAGATCTACTCTATATAGGAATAGATACACTCGATAACAAAAATAAACATCAATATTATATGGGAAACCAGCTATTACTATTCTTAGCAAGCTAGCGTCCAGTTTGATTTTGTCGCGCCTTTATACGTCATTACAGTAGAAGGCGCAGCCGGGCATTCGTTGTTCCATTCTCGGCCAACCTGCGAAGAGGAGCTTTTCAGAGCAGGCATTTGCGATGTTGCAAAGGAAAGAGGCAGGCAAGGATGACTAAACATCAAGACTCGAAAGCACAATGGCGGCGTGCATTCAACATGATTTATATTAGTGTACTCTGGTTATGTAAATGGCTGTGGTCAATTGAGGTTTTGCTCTGGAAGTCGGGGCTATCATGGATAATAGGTATAATTATAAGCATAGACTTCATAATTAATATTATAATGAGCGTGATTTTCCAGATTTCGGAGGCAAAAGAGATAGCTTCCGGCATCTGGCGCTTCCTCTTCAATAATAAAACCACACTCTTAATTATTATGCTTTGCCAGGGTCTCATATTTTTTGCGAGTCGCAATCCATTATCTGCCAATTATGCCTCCTCATTGACAGCATTACAAGGTCTCTTCAACTGGCGAATACTCCCTCGCCGCTGGATTGCTATTTTACTGATAATATGCATTATAAGTAGTATTCTGATAGGTCCAGTACCAATTATTGTGCGTTTTCTCAATCGTCCTGCCCCTCCTACTCCAGTAGATACAGGGATACATACACAGATGATAAATGGAGAACTGGTAGGCATCAGCGCTGGAAAAGATGGCTTTGACACAGATAGACTGGGTGGTCTTTACAAAGAAGATGCAATGCACGCGATGAAAAACGGAGACCGTTTGCAGGCCAATATTTATTGGACAATGGCCGCGAAGATGGATACAGCGGATGCCGAAGCGAAGATTTATGTGGAAAACCAATGCATACTCGGGATTGGTAAAAGAGATTCGGCGGCTCAGGAAAATTGCGTCGCCCAGCCTCATAAAACAATTCTGGTGGTTGTGCCGTTGGCGAAGGGTGATAGCAGCAATATTGGTCGCGATATCCTTCAGGGAGCATATATTACACAGACAGAGTATAATCAGTTGCATCGCAATGGCCCACAGCTCTATTTGCAGATAGCGAATATTGGTGAGGCAGCTCTCAGTAGCGATGCTCAGACGCAGGTCGCGCAGCAAATCATGCAGGCAATCGCCGCCGATCAAACGCTCGTTGGTATCACAGGATGGTTACCGGGATCAAGCTCGCTCGTGCAAGACCTCAATCAATCCACTGCCCGACATCTACCGATGATCTCCATGCTTCCTTTAGAACAGACATATATAGCCAATCTCTTGAGCGTTGCCCCTTCCTTACAAGACGAGGCGAGAGCGGCTATCACATATATTACCAATACCTTACATGCCACCAATATAGCCGTGGTTTATCCCGGCGATAATGACCGTGGATTGGGGGAAGACTTTACTAAAGAGTCGGGATCTTTGAAGGTCACGCCTGTACCCTATGTCCTGGGGAGTGAGTATAGCTTGCAGGAAGCTGCCAATCGAGTAGTTGACGGTGGTATTGATCTGGTCTACTTCACCGGTCCGTTTACAGATATAAAAATGCTACGTACCAATCTTGCTGCACTCAGCAAGGGAATGGGCAGCACTATTCAAATAATGAGCGGAGATATCACCTATCAATGGATACACGGATCGCCAAATGATATCAACGATTTCGTCGGGCTGAGTTTTACTGCATCCGCCTTTCCTGATGAATGGTCGATTCAGCGCGTGCCGATCAATACGTTTCCTTTCTATAATCTACAAACGGCATCTGCCAAACCTGAAGGTCGCATCAAACCGCCTATGGTGCTGGATTATAAAAGCGCGTATGATCCTCAACACCTCTTCAGTAACGATTATGTCTACGATAGAGCCGATAGCGATGCAACGCTATCATACGATGCAACCGCACTGCTGGCGACCGCCCTCTGCAAGACTTCAGGTAATTCCTGCGACGATGATACGCAAAAATCATCCACTATATCTGTGGATCAGCTATGGCAAACGATCCAGCAATTCACCCCTGAACATCCATTTCAGGGAATAAGCGGTCGAATATCCTTCACACCGGATAACAGCTCGGCAGCAAATAAGGCTATACTTGTCCTGTTTATTCGGAGCAATGGCACTCAGAGTATCACAATAGAATCAGGCAAGTATTAAAATTGGTAGATAAGGAGTGTTACGTGCGACAGTTTGTTCCACGACAGGCCGCTTTGCAGCAGCTACTTGCACAACGGCGTACTGGATATCTCACCCGGCGAGCATTCCTCAAACAGGCTGGTGAGATAGGTCTGGTCGGTGGCCTTGCCAGTATGCTGTTAGATGCATGTGAGCAGCCACAGCCTGTCAATAAGAAGCCGATAAAGATTGTGTGGCAGACTGAAGATGATTATTACGGCACTTTCGATTTCCTTGTGCAGAAATTCAATGCATTGTATCCAGATATACAGGTAGAAGCTACGAAGGCGCAGAGCCGTTTTAGCCCTCATGACGATCTGGTAAACAAACTACAGGTACACCAGGGCAGTCCTGATGTTCTGTCCCTTGATATTGAGTGGATGGATGAGTTTATACGAAAAGGTTGGATTGTACCGCTAACCGATCCGTGGCTGCAAGCAAACGCCAGAAACTATTTGCAAAGGCCGCTACAAGCCGTAACTTTTCCAGATGCTAACGGCCATCCACAAATCTGGGCCGCTCCCTTACATACCGATATTGGATTGCTCTATTATCGTAAAGACTTTCCAGATATCATTCCGGGGCCACCGCAGACCTGGGCAGAGCTGGAAGCGATGGCACATCTTGCCCAGGAAAAAAAACGCAGCAAGTGGGGATTTGTGTGGCAAGGCAGGGCATATGATGGGTTGGTTTGTAACTTTGTAGAAGTGCTTTCAAGCTATAACGCGAGCATTTTTGATCCTCATGCGCCCCAGAAGGTCACTATCAATAGTCCAGAGGCCCTTGCAGCCCTGAATGAAATGGTGAGCTGGGTTGGCACTATTTCTCCTGCCACTGTCCCCACGTTTGGAGAGCTGGAAACTATCGATCAGTGGTTAAAAGGCAATGCAACGTTTATGCGTTGCTGGCCGAATATCAGTGCATGGAGCAAAGACGCCAGCCGCTCGTCGGTCGCGCATAAATTTGGGATTGCTCCATTACCATCAGAGGCGAAATCTTGTCTCGGTGGCTGGCAGCTAGCCATTAATAGATATTCACCGAACCAGGAGGCCGCCTGGCAATTTATTCAATGGATGTTACAAAAGGAAGCGCAATACCCTCTGGCCGTATTTGAAGGCTTTACGGTGACGCTGGCAAGTATCTATCAGGACAAGGATGTGCAGGCATGGAATCCGCTCTTTGCATTTTTGAATCAGCCATCTGTATCTTCTCCCAAAAAATCGCTGCTGGAAGCATTGCTAGATAATGCTCAATTGCGCCCTGTTTCTCCATGCTACCCCCAAATTGCCAGCGCTATTGAACAACGCATCAATGACGCGCTGTTGAAATTAGTGGAGCCTGACATAGCGTTGCAGAAGCTACAACTGGACCTGGAAGATGTTATGCAGCGTTGTCAAACGGCGTGAATGCCTGTGTGTGCTTCGTCAGAGCATTTTCGTTGCCCTGTGCCTCTTGCCTCCATTTTTAATGTTTTTTCAATGCTCCTACTACTTGACGCGTGGAATAAAAGGGCTTATAACTGTGGGGGTAAATTGCGTCTGGGAG
>JAICIM010000219.1 GCA_025928885.1 Ktedonobacteraceae bacterium
GATGTAACTCCCGCCGCTCGCCGTCAGGCGTTGATGGAGGCTGGCATTCTGTTTACTGTGAAAAGTAAACACTTGCCTGCGGTTTATGATGCGTTTGAAGCGGGAGGGCGTTTCTACCTGGTCATGCAGTTGATCGAGGGGCAGAACCTGTTACAGTTGTTGCGCAGCCGCGTGCCAGGAGGTGCGGTTGGAGAGCGGGAGCCGCATCGTCAGTCTCGTGGTCCATGTAGTGAGCAGGAGGTGTTAACCTGGCTCTTGCCGATTATGGATGTGTTGCAAGAGCTGCATAGCCGCCATCCCGCTATTATTCATCGTGATATTAAGCCTGCCAATATCATTTTGACTCCGCAACAAACGGCGGTGCTGGTCGATTTTGGCCTGACCAAGCTCTACGATCCCGATCAGAATACTCAGACAATCGTACGGGCCGTCTCTGAAGGTTTCAGTCCGCTCGAACAATACCTCGGGAAGACTGGTCCCCAGTCGGATATCTATTCGATGGCGGCAACGATGTATCTGTTGCTCACCGACAGGCTACCACCTGCGGCGATGGCTCGTTCAATACAGGACACATTGATTGCTCCTCGTTTGCTCAATCCCGCGCTTTCGCCGCAGGTAGAGCGTGCCTTATTGAAAGCGCTGGCCCTGTACGCGGATGATCGCTATCAAAGCATGGACGAGTTTGCTCAGGCGTTGCAGGCACCAGCTTTTACTGGTCATGCTGATCGTACAATAGCTGTACAGCCTGCACGCGTCACAGCCAATGTTCCATCCGTAGCATCTACTCCGTCTACTGTCCCGACTTTGCAGCAGCCAGCGCCGCCACGTGTTTATAGGGGGGTGGCAGGGACTCCACAGGCCTCGCCATATGTCCCCGCGCCAACTGCTGCTCCTGCCCCCTCGTCGGGTTATGCCAGAGGACCTGTCCGTCCGTTGCCGACTGCCTTTGGTCAGGGTTGCTTGTGGGGCATGGTGCAGGGGGTGCTGGCGGCCCTGATTGTGCTGTCGTTGAAGCAAACAGAATACTTTTACCTGACCATGTTGATGGGCTTTGTGTTCTATGTCTTTGCCGGTTTTATGACGACGCGCCAGGGCGGTTCATCCTTGCGTGGAGCCTGGAGTGGAGCGTGGGCTGGAGTCACCAGTACCGCTATCTTCTGGCTGGTGTTGCTGATAGGTCTGGTGGTGAGCTTTGCACAGCGCTGGCAAAGGGAATCCGCTCTGGCCCGCAGTCATGGTGTACGCGCTTTTTCTGATCTGGCTGGCCGCGTCTGGCATTCTGTGCTGCCCGACTTCCTGTTACCTTCAACATCGCCGCAGTACTCCTCAACCAATCTCCTGTACTGGTTAGCTGGTGGTCTGCTTGTTGCCTTGATACTGGGATGGATTGGCGGCATACTAGGAAAATCGAGATATAAGAAATCCAGATATCGAGCAGCACAGCCAAAGGCGGCGGCCAGCCAGCAACAATATTAATGCTGGCCTGTAACAAAAAAATAAGTACAAATGTCCCAATTATGCTATCCTGTCTTGACCGCTATGGTACGATTTCCCTTGCAGAATCCTATTGAATAGCAAGCTGCTAGGGAAGGTAGGCTACAGAGTTTGACTACTCAGGAACAGACGACAACTCTTGATGAAGCTTTGTCAATTGCAGATATAGCGAAAACGCTGGGGGCTGAATTAAGCCTGAACGAAGGCCAGATTGTACGTACCATCGGTTTGTTGGATGAGGGGAATACGATCCCTTTCATTGCTCGTTATCGGAAAGAAGTCACGGGCAGCCTGGATGAGGTCCAGATTCAAGCGATTGCCGATAAAACGGCGTCGCTACGGGCGTTGCATGAGCGCAAGATGGATGTGCGCCGCTTGATCGATACACAGGGAAAATTGACGCCGGAACTGGTGGTAGCTATTGCCGATGCAGCAACTTTGCAGGAAGTGGAAGACCTCTATTTGCCCTATCGCCCGAAGCGCAAAACACGCGCCAGCGTTGCCAGGGAGAAGGGATTGGCCCCTCTGGCCGATATTATTTTGCAACAGATGGAAGCGACCGACGAGGCGGAGGCTATACTGGAGGAGCATGCGCGTCCCTTCCTGGATGCGGAGAAGGGCGTTGATACCAGCCTGGAAGCCTATGCGGGTGCTTGCGATATCGTGGCCGAGGTGATCTCTGAGGATGCCAATGTCCGTGGCAGCGTGCGTACCGCCTTCTTCAAGCGTTCCACTGTTAGCGCCAAACCAGTTGATCCTGAGAAACTGGCGCAGAAAGATCCGAACGGTGTCTATCAGCTCTATTATGAGTTTAACGAAGATATCACGAAGCTCGTGCCGCACCGTATTCTCGCGTTGAATCGTGCCGAGCGCGAGGATGTTTTGAGGGTCAGTACGACGCTGCCGTATGAGCAGGCGCAGGCCGAGCTTACTCGGCATTATCCCGTTAAAACGACCTCCCCTTTCGCTCGTCATCTCTCCGATGCGATGGAAGATGGCTACAAGCGCTTACTTGCCCCTTCGATGGAGCGCGAGGTGCGGGTCGAACTGACCCGTCAGGCGGAGGAGCATGCGATCAATATTTTCGCGACTAACTTGCGAAACCTCTTATTGCAGCCTCCTCTGCGCGGCAAGAAGGTCCTCGGCGTCGATCCTGGCTTTCGCACTGGTTGTAAGCTGACCGTGGTTGATGAGACCGGAAAATATATCGTTTCAGATACCATGTACCTGTATCAATCTGAAAAAGCGAACCAGTTGTTGCGTCAGCTGCTGACCAAATACGATATCCATGTCATCGCTATTGGCAATGGGACAGCCTCACGCGAGACCGAACAGATGGTAGCGAGTCTGATCCGTGATCTGGAGCAGGAGAGTGGGAAAAAGGACGCGATTGGTTATGTCATTGTCAATGAAGCGGGTGCCTCGGTCTATTCAGCTTCTGAGGCTGCACGCGAGGAATTTCCCACGCTGGATGCAACGCAGCGCGGCACCATCTCGATTGCCCGCCGTTTGCAAGATCCGCTGGCGGAGCTGGTCAAGATCGATCCGAAAGCTGTCGGCGTCGGTCTCTATCAGCATGATGTTGACCAGAAAGAGCTGGCGGCGATGCTGGATCGTGTGGTGGTCTCCTGCGTGAACTTCGCTGGCGTTGAGGTCAATTCGGCATCCGCAGCGCTCTTGAAGCATGTGTCGGGCATCAATACGCGCGTGGCTAATGCGATCGTGAAGTATCGAGAGCAGAACGGCCCGTTCAAGACGCGTGAAGAGCTACATAAGGTGTCGGGGCTTGGGCCGGCAACGTTTGTGCAGGCCGCCGGTTTCCTCAAGATCGCCAACGGTGCTGAGCCGCTCGATAATACGTTTATCCATCCCGAGAGCTATACTGCGACCCGTGCGCTTTTGCAACTACTTCCAATAGGGAACGGCCAATCTGCCAGACCTTCCGAGCGTATTGCGCAGTTTCGCCAGTTGATCAAACTGCAAAACAGTCTTGGACGCAGCAACCGCAATCGGGTTGCCAGCGGTAATGGTGAGCAGGCGGCATGGGCCGATCTGGCGAAGAAGATCAGCGTTGGCCTGCCCACGCTCAACGATATCCTGGAGAACCTGGAAAAGCCCGGCCTTGATCCACGCGATGCTTTGCCAGCCCCCATCCTGCGTCACGATGTCCTGAAAATGGAAGATCTGCAAACGGGTATGGTGCTTCAGGGTACGGTCCGTAACGTTGTGCCTTTCGGAGCCTTTGTTGATATCGGCGTCAAGCAGGACGGTCTGGTGCATGTCTCTGAGATGGCCGATCGCTTCATCAAAGACCCGCTGAGCCTGGTGTCGGTTGGTCAGGTGGTGCAGGTGCGAGTCTTGAAGGTTGATATGCAGCGTGGACGCGTGCAACTGAGCATGCGCGGCGTTCAGCAATAACACAACCTGGCTGTAAAGAAACAAAGCGTGTCCGGCAGAGATAAGGCCGGACACGCTTTGTTTCTTTGTGGAAGAGACACCTGCTTTATTTGAGGAAAAATCCCTGTCCCAGCTTATCGCCAGGATCGATAAAGAATTCGTGGCGACCGGTGATGAAGGCCGTGCCACTCACCTCTGGCACGATCGCCTCAAATGATCCTACCTGAGCTTTGTCCGCAACCCTTCCTCCAAATGCGCTCACATCACCCAGGATGCTTTCAATGACGATCTGTTGCCCTTCGACGATTTCACCTTTTGCATGATGTAGTGCGAGTCGTGCAGAGACGCCAGTGCCTGTAGGTGAGCGATCTACTTCGGCATCGGCGAAAATACAGATATTGCGGCTATGGTGGGCTGGATTTTCGGGCGGCCCGGTCAGGATCGTGCCATAGAGAAAGCCTAAATCTTCTTCGTATGGATGCTTGATCACCAGTGTTTTCTGAACAGCTTGCTTGATTGTTTCACCAGCCGCAACCAGCCGTTCTCTCTGTTGTGGCTCGACCCGTAACCCTATTTGTTTGGCAGGAAGGATAGCGTAAAATGCGCCTCCAAAGGCGATATCGACGCGCACCTGATCCAGGTCCGGTACTGCTAGCTCTACATCGCGGACATAGACGAACGATGGCACATTGAGAAACGAAACGCGCTCGACCGCTCCATGCTGATCGAGATGCGCCGTAGCCCGTACCAGCCCGGCTGGCGTGTCGAGATTGACCGTTGTTTGTGGCCCTTTTGCCGCCACTGCGCCCGTTTGCAAAAGGGTTGTGACCAGGGCGATGACGCCATGCCCGCACATGGTACTGTAGCCTTCGTTGTGCATGAACAGCACACCCAGATCGCCCTCTGGTGTGACGGGAGGAGTGAGGACGCAGCCGTACATATCGCGATGGCCGCGCGGTTCCCACATCAATGCTTGCCGGATCGTGTCGAGGTGTGTTTGCAGATAGTGTCGCTTTTCTAATATGGTTGCCCCCGGCAATGGAGGGAGGCCGCCTGTAATAATCCTCAACGGCTCACCTGCGGCATGTGCATCGATGGTGGTAATCACAGAGCCATCTCCAACCACAGCGTCCCATTGCCAATTCAGTTTCATGCTTATCCTCCTGCGTTTCCTTTTGCTTGCGTGTCTCAAGCCTTATCCGGGGCGGTATCCGTTGTCTGTTTCTGTTCCGTTGTCTGTTTGATATAGTCATTGGCGTGTCCCAGAGCCGTGAACGAAAAACATAATGGGATGAGAAACATCACTACGCCAATGACAGCATAAACCAGTACGATGTTTTTCGTCCAGCCCACGGCGTAACCTCCCAGCAGAGAGCCAACCGGAATTGCCGACCATGCCAGGACGCTTGCGATAGTCATCACGCGTCCCAGCATCTGATTGGGAACGATGGCCTGTCGCAAGCTGCTGGTGTTGATGTTGAAGAGAATACCCAGACCCGACGTAATGCCCCAGAGCAAGACGCCCAGCCAGTACCATTGCGTAAAGGCCAGGGCTGTTGTCAGGAGGCCCTCGATCATCAGCGCACTTAGAGCCACGGTGCTAAAGGTCCAGCGTTTGCGCAACGGTCCGGCGGCAAGCGCGAGGACGACAACGCCGATGCTCCCGGCAGCGTAGAGTATACTGATCTGTGTATCGGTGGCGTGTAAACGTTGTTGCGCAAAGAGGACAAGCTGCGCTGTAATGGTGATGGCGGTGAAGTTGACCAGCGCCATCATGATTGAAATATTGCGCAACACGGGATGACCCAGGACATAGTGCAAGCCCTCGCTGACATCGTGCAGGATATGTTGGCGTTCCTGTGTTTGCTGCTGGTTGAAATCCGTGACAATCAGGGAGAGTGAAAGGGCGGAGAGCAGAAACGAGGCGGCGTCGAGGAACATTAGCATCTGGAGCGACATAATCGTCACCAGCGCACCTGCCAGCAAGGGGCCGAGGATGCTTGCCCCTGAATAGCTGGCCTGGATGCGTCCATTGGCCGTGACCAGATCGTCCTGGTTCACGAGGTTGGGGATAGCGCCGAACTGTCCCGCTTCAAAGCAGATCGTCAGTGTCGAGTGAACGAAGCCAACCGCGTAAATCCACCAGACATTCAAGTTGCCTGAGAGGGCCAGGATTGGTATCAAGGCGATGGCAACGGCACGCGCACCATCGGTGAAGATCATCATCCGCTTGCGGTCAATGCGGTCTGTCCAGGCTCCGAGCACCAGACCGAAGAGCAGATAAGGGAGAAAGTTGGCGGCGGTAGAGATACCGAGGTTGATAGACGAGCCAGTCAACTTATAGACCAGCAGCGGCAGCGCAAAGAGCGTGATGGAACTACCCAGATTTGAGATCGTCTGCCCTGCCCAGTATTTCCAGAAATCGCTGCGTAACTTCCTTGCGTGTGTCGCTTCCATAGCACTATTTCTCCTTTATGGGCGATCTTCCCCTGTCTCTTGCTCACGAGATGGCGAAACGGACAGATTCTGCACCTGTTGCAGATATGGTGGCGCTTTGAAGAAGGCGGCACAGAGCGTATAGACCTCGCCGTTGGGATCATAAGGCTCGTGAATAAATTCGTCGATCAGGGCTGCGAGGCGCTCGTCAAAAGCCTTGATACGCTCCGGGGAGAGTCGTGTTCGTGGGCTGGCTGCATTCACGACGACATCCTCACTGGTGGCGGCAAGGGATTCTGCAAGATCGCTTCTGGCGCTTGTCAGTATTTTTAAGCTCATCGACTCGCGATCCACGATTTCGGGCGCGAAACAATACTCGAAAATGCGAGCCGTTCGTGTGTAATATTTGGCAACGATGCCGCGTATCAGGCGGCGTGCCACAACTTTTGCCAGCCCGGCGGCTTCTAAGACCTGTAAGTGGTGGTTAATGGTGCCAGGAGCCATTTTGAGTCTATCCGCAACCTGTTTGGCGGTGGCTGGCTGCTGTTGAATGATGCCGAGAATGCGATCACGGGTAGGGTCAGCAACGGCCTTCATTTGCTCCATTGTAGTAATTGCGAACCGCGCAGGTAGCTCTGGCATGACCACCGGGATGTTATCTGGCAGGACCGGAACCTCTTCTGTGCTTGTGTTGTCAGGTGTATTCATATGCAATCGAACCAATATGTTTGATAAACAACGAACGTACTATTTACATCGTACGTAAGAATATTGTAACCTGTGAATCAGGGTATGTCAATGAAAATGAGCGGGGAAACTGCTAGACCTCCTCAGAAGCTTCTCCGCTGGTAGCAGCATTTTCTCTGACATCTCTTTTTTAATAGGCTTTAGCCGTTGGGTCGTGGGCCGCTATAGGTTGCTCGTGGTCGGATCATGTGACCACTATTGTATTGCTCAATGGCATGACCTATCCAACCAACTGTACGACCTGTTGCAAACAGAGCCAGAGCGCTGCCATCTGGTAAATGCAGTGTTTGCGCCAGCGTGGCCAGCGCGAATTCCAGATTTGGTTTCCTGCCTGGAATCTCATCCATGATGGCAACCATCGCCTGTGCCTGTTGAACGGCTGGACTGTTTGGATACATCTGTGCCAGCAGAGTGAGCAAACATGCGCCTCTGGGGTCGCCATGTGGATAGAGTTGATGCCCACCAAAGCCTGGTATCTGCTCTCCACGACGCAAGCGAGCCGCAATTACATCACGTACAGAACTGTGTGACGCTATCTCGTGAAAGAGATCTTCAACAAGAATGGTATTTCCCCCATGTTTAAAGCCCTGAAGCGCGGCCAATCCTGCCGTGATGACCTGATAGAGGTTGGTCTCGGCTGAGGCAACAACGCGTGCTGCAAATGCTGAGGCGTTGAGTTCATGGTCGGCGCACAGGATCAACGCGGCATTCAGCAGAGGGACCGTTTGCTCATCTTTTGCACACCAGCGGTGTTGTAACGTCTGCGCAATGGGCATTGTCGTATCGTGGTTTTGTGCGACAACTGCGGCCATTAGCTTCAAGATGCGTGTCCCTGTTTGTCCAGAGTGGCGAAATTGTGTCTGCAGATCGTAGGCGGCCAGATCGTCGGCTGCTGCGAGGGTGAGGGCTATCTGGAGTTGTTGTAACACCGAGAGGTCCGGGTGGTGTTGTCGTAGGCTGTGCAAGGCGTCTAAATAGCTAACAACCTGTGGATGCAGCGAAAAAATGTTTGCCCCCTGCGCCATATCGCCGGTCCAGAGCAGTGCCGCCACCTGCTCAATTGTGTGCGTAATGGCAAGTTTAGTAACATCTTGTCCTTTATAGTAAAGGCCGGTTTCATCGATCAGAGTGAGGGCGGATTCAAGGATGGGCATACCCCACTGCATCGCTGCATGCGCCGCTTTGGCGGGATCATGCCGATACGCCTTCTGCTCAAGCAATTTCTGTACGTCTTCTGCCAGATAGAGCCGCGCCCGCTGATTCAGCCCCGCCGGTTCCGAACGGATCAAGCCACGGCTAACATAGGCATAAATCGTGGCGACGTTGACATCAAGCGCTTCGGCGGCCTCTCTCGCCGTAAGATAACGCGATAGTTTCACTACTTGCTCCTCTATAATAATAACTTGATCGTACAACATATTGATTGCGAAATCAATCTTGACAATATAATAGCTATTCCATAGAGTAGTAAATACTGAGCGTTATTGGTGATAGAGTATTCGCTGTCAGGAGGTATGCAATGTATTCTCTTCCAGAGCCAGCCGCCCCCCAGTATTTTGTTGACAGCTTTCCCCGTGATGCGTTTCCCGCATATGTCTGGACCGAACGCCCGGCGAACTTGCCGACGGAGGTCTGGACGACGGAGACGACGCACCGCGATGGACAACAGGGAGGGCTACCACTTTCTGTTGCGCAGAGTTTGCAGATTTAT
Organism: Ktedonobacteraceae bacterium; assembly: GCA_025928885.1. Lineage (GTDB taxonomy): Bacteria > Chloroflexota > Ktedonobacteria > Ktedonobacterales > Ktedonobacteraceae > JAICIM01. The sequence goes on from JAICIM010000219.1 coordinate 8,786, forward strand.
GATATTCTGTGTTGTTTTACCGGCGCGTCGGGGAGCATTCGACAGGCGGAGTTTTTTGCCTATCGCCCCTCTGATCGTGCGGCCCTTGAGGGGGCGTTGGAGCGTTATCGAGGCGGTTTCCCGATTGAGCCGACAACATGGATTCGTGCTACAGCAAAAGATGTCGCGTTGATTCGCAGCCTGGGTGTGCGTGAAACCGGGATGCTGGCCTCGGCTTCCGATTATCACACGTTTCACAAGTTTAAGCCAGGAGGCAGGAATCAGGCGGCGCAGACCTATCTCGAAGCTGTGCAGATGACGCTGGATGCTGGTATTCGTCCCAGATTACACCTTGAAGATGCGACCAGAGCGCCGATGGACTTTATGCGTCCTTTTATTGAAGCCGTGCTGGCTATGAGTGCAGCATATGGCCCAGAGCTTCGTCCCAAGTTTCGCCTCTGCGACACGATGGGACTTGGTTTGCCCTATGATGATGTTGCTCTGCCGCGCAGCATTCCCCGACTCTTTCAGGAGATGCGCACGATCGGGCTTCAGCCAGCGGATCTGGAGTTTCATCCCCACAACGATACCTGGCTGGTTGTTGCAAACTGTTTAGCAGCCATTCGCGCCGGCTGTGGCGTTATTAATGGGACGATGTTGGGCAAAGGAGAGCGGACTGGGAATGCACCGTTGGAAGCCGTCTTGATGCACCTGCTCGGTATGGGCTATTTCCCTGAGCAGCAGCCGGATTTTACCGCACTCAACGCGCTGGTCGATCTCTATGCCGAAATGAACGAGCCAGTTCCGCCCAAATATCCCTTGTATGGTCGCGATGCTCATCGGACGCGGGCTGGTGTGCATGCTGATGGCTTGAATAAATTCTGGATAATCAGACAGATAGTACGACAACATTCTACTCTGATTATGGGAGCCTGGAAAGTTCTAGCGAGCGATCCTATTATCGGCTCTTCCTTGCATCCTCGCAAAGACCTTAACAAACAGCCTTTTCGTGTCTCATAACAAAGCACAATGAACAGGCCAGGGTAGATTTTCTATCCTGGTTTTTTTTGCTCACATATCCCACCCAGATATTTCAGCACACCCCGAACGGGAGCGATACCCCAACGGTTTCACCCGCTTGCGGGGTAAGCAAGATAAGCGGCACC
>JAICIM010000247.1 GCA_025928885.1 Ktedonobacteraceae bacterium
CTGGCCGAAGAGTTGGCACGTGAGATGTTCTCTAAAAAATGGACGGTCATCTGGGATCAGGCATACCCACAAGAACGCACCATCCCTTATCGCCCCTGGATCGAGATCTTTCGTCAAACGCTGGCACGGGGCATCTGGCAGCGCGAAATGGTCAATCAGCGGCCCCTGCTCCTGCAAGCGCTGGCCCCCTTGCTGCCTGAAATCAGCTCACCGCACATGCCGCTGCCTGCTGACAACGAACAACTGCGCCTCTGGGAGGCCGTGCGCGAACTGCTCACGCTCATCAGCGCCCATCAGCCTTGCCTGATCGTCCTCGACGATCTCCACTGGGCCGACGATAGAAGCTGTGAACTGCTTACCTATCTCGCACGCCACTTTGAGGGATCATCCATCACCATCGTAGCCACCTGCCGTGATAACGAGTGGCAGGCCAACCAGCACCTGCGCCCCCTGCTGATCGATCTGCAACGCGAACACGCCGTCGAGACTATCCAGCTCCACCCGCTCAGTAACGAGGATATGAACGCGCTCGTCTCACAGCTGCTCAACCACTCCTTGCCGCTCAGAGAACATATTCGCCAGCGAGCAAGGGGCAATCCCTTCTTCGCCGAAGAACTGGCCCACAACATCGAGGCCCGCTACAACTCGGCAAAAACCGCCTCTCCCTCCGATCTCGCCCGCATGCCGTTGCCAGAAACGATCACGGCCCTGCTCGACCAGCGCCTTTCACAACTGAGCCAGCCCTGCCAGAAACTCTTATGCACTGCCGCCGTGCTTGGCTACACCTTCCCCTTGCAGCGTCTCACCGCACTGGAAGACGCATCACAAAGCGATCATTTGCTTGATCTGCTAGAAGAAGCGATCCACGCCGGTATCCTAACAGAAGAGGGCATCGGTTCCCGCATCGCCTATCGCTTCTGGCACCCCCTCTTCCAGAGCTTTCTCTATGAACGCCTCTCCGCCGTACGCCGGGCCAGACTTCATTATCGAACTGCGCTCATGCTCCAACAACTCTATCAGCAGCAACCGGAAGAAGAGGCCGCCACCATCGCCCAGCACCTCATCAGCGGCGCCGCAGAACCACAGCAGATCGCACATTACGCCACCCTGGCAGGCCACCGCGCCTATCGCCTCTCCGCCTACACCGAAGCAGAACAACAATATCAAATCGCGCTCAACCATCTCGACCTGATCCCACATCCCGATCCAGCCGCTCAAGAATGCCTGTTCTGGACCCTCATCGGCCTGGGCGAATGCAAAAGAATTCAAGGCAACGCTCAAGAGGCCCGTTCCCTCTACGAACGCGTCCTCACGCTTTTCAAGCAAACCTCAAAAAAGCAAGAGCAAGACCTGCATATACAAGCCTTACTCTGGTGCGAAATCGGCCTGACCTGGTACGACGCCCAGCAACTCGCCCAAGCCCAGCAATGCTACCAACAGGGCGAACAAGTCTTGAAAGACAATGGTATAGAGCAGGGGCCGGGGCTGGCAAGGTTGCGCTACGAACAGGGCTATGCCAGTTGGCGGCAGGGCGATTGCGAACAGGCCAGAAAGCAGGCCAACGAAGCTCTTCACCTCTTTGAAGCGCTACTTGCTCAGGAACCGACCCACGAGAAGCTCTTGCCGCCACTACGCCTGAGCCGCACGCTCAGAGGCGATGCCGTTGATATTGGTCGCACCCACATGCTGATCGGGCTGATCGAAAATAGTGCTGGACATACCAAAAAGGCGCTCGACCATCTACGCAACACCCTCACCTATTTCGAGCAGTATAATTGCCAGCGCGAACTTGCCATCACCTGCTGCAACCTCGGCGACCTCCATCTTCGCCGCACAGAGCTTGCTTCGGCCCAGCTGACCCTGCGGCGCGGCCTTCATCTGGCCGAACAAATGGGCGACACCCCCTTACGCGCCTATATCCTGGGCAACCTGGGCATACTCCATCTTCGCCTGGGTTCCCTCATCGAAGCCGAAACGCACTGCAAACACGCCCTCGCCCTCTGCGAACAGGTGCAGGACGAAATCGCTACCAGCCAGTGGACCGTCTATGCCGCTATCGCTCTCCAGGAACAGGGCAAGCTGGCGGAAGCTGCCTCCCTCTTGCTTCGCGCCTTGCAGCGAACACGCAAGCTGCAATTGCCATACGTTACCAGCCTGATCTTTGTTGCCCTCGCAGGCTTACGCCTTCGGCAAGCGCTCCAGGCTCAGGAACAATATCCGCCCGCGCACCATCCACAACCCCTGGCCCACAAAACCAGACAGGCCGCACAAAAAGCGTTGCAACAGGACGGTCTGGAGGCCGAAACACGCGCCGAAGGTCTCCTCATCCTCGCCCATGCCCTCTTGCTGCTTAGCGAGATCGATCAGGCCAGCGCCACCGCAACTGAGGCACAGCAAGAGGCGCGAACAGCCGGATTACGCGGAATCTCCGCACAAGCGCTCTCACTTTTCAGCAAAATCTCTGCCCGACAGGGCGCAACGATCGAGGCAGAACAATATAGCGCTCAGGCCAGCTCCCAGTTGCGCACGCTGGGGATGCAGCTGGAATATGCTCGTGCGCTCTATCAAGAAGGCTGTCTGCTGCTCCAGAAAGGGCAAAAATTCCCCCAAAGTCCCTGCTATCAGCGCGGCCTCGCGGAGCTTCAAGAGGCTCGACAGGCTTTCCTGGAATGCCATGCCACCTTCGATGAAACCCTCGCTACCCACCGCCTCCATACAACTGCAAAGCGTTCAGCACGCTCACTGCCCTGACTGCTATTTCCAGAGCGCATTCACCGCTATCGATTCAACGGAATAACTTCGCGATACTTGCCTCCCATTGCTTGTTCAGGTGGCTCCGTCGCACGCTCAACCTGTACATGTTCCAGTTTGTGCGACCTGAGCAAATTATTTATTTCGCTCTGCACCTTTTGCCATACCTGATCCTGATTTGCCTCTTTGGCAATAAGCAAACGCACCCGTAGAGTGGTAGAGTCTGTTTGAATAACCTGAGGCAACTGAATTTCTGGAACACTATCAAAAAGTGTGGAAAGTTGCAAGGACGTTATTTTAACCGCAGTACCATCTTGCGCAGGAAAATTCAGTATATCGGCAACCCGCCCCAGAACTTGAAAGGCGGGCATGGGATTTCCACAAGGACAGCGGTCTGGCCGCATCAGGATGCTGTCGCCTATATCGTATCGCAAAATCGGCTGCACATAGTTAGTAAGGTTGCTGACCAGTACCGTATGGGATTGAACGCCAGAGGCAACAGGTTGAAAATCAGCATCGACCGGTTCTACGATCACCCAGTCACTCGTCAGATGCTGCCAATGATACCTGCATCCCTGAGCAGCCAACCCGCATTCTGTACTGCCATAAAAAGTAGCAACGTTGGCGCGGAATGCCCTGATGACTGTATAGTATTCACGATCAGTCAACCCTTCAGAAGTTGGGAGAACCAATATAGGGTTGATGTGAAGCCTTCCCGCTTCTTGTTCGTTTGCCAACAATACAATTGTGCTGGCATAACCGTGCAACATCGCTGGCTGATATTGATTGAGCTGAGAAACCAGTTCGGCCAAAGGCAGGTGTACCGAAAAAAGCTGCCTTTTCCCAACGTTTGGCTTATCGCCAGTGTTCCCACTTTTAAGACGGGAGTTGCCTGCGGTATGCCCACCGGTGGCAATGATCAGGGCTGTTCGTGCTGAAAACATTACAGGCAAATGTCGAAGACCAAGCCCGGAAAGTATGAAGGATGTGCCGAAAGCTTTTGCCACGGCATCGGTTTTTGCATCCATTAGAAAGATGCCCCTGCTACCTGTAGAACCCGATGTCGTTGCCACGCGGTAGTTACCGAGAAAAGGCTGCCCGATATTTTCGGGAGCGTCGAGAAATTTCTGCACCTTCTCATAGGTCACATCACGATCTGTCGCCCATTCATCGAATTGCGCCATCAGTTTTTTCTTATTTGTTACAGGCAATTGTTTGATGTCCTCAATGTGTTCAGGCAGCCCTTTGTAGAGATCCTTGTAATACGGAGAGTTCGCTCGCGCAAAAGCTACCAATTCGTTCAGGCGAGATTGGCGTTTACGTGCAATGGCGGTCGGGCCAGCCTTCCTGAGCAAGTAGCTACCAAGCATCAGAGAAAGATTACTATCGTTTTTCATTATCATTCCTTTGTTTTGTTTAGTACTCTTTATCACCAACAGGACTATTCACATTCCGCAGCTTATCGGTCAAAATCAGCGAGATGCCGACAATTCCCTCTGATAATTTTTCTTTTTCCATATTCCTATCTTCTTTAAGGTACAATATGTACCTTAAATTATTATACACGATAAAAATATAAAGTACAATATGTACCTTATATTTTTGAGTATGTGCTATAATATTTCCGAACTTATAAACAGGAGATAGGCACGTTTGAGAGACTTGCTTTTTCAAGCGTAGCAGCGAAAAGATGGTGATGGGAATGAACGAAGCGGGCAAAAATACGCGTAAGCGCGGAGACGTGCTGACAGAAAGTATCTATAACGCTACGGAAGAAGTCATTAAAGAAGTCGGCTACGCCAATCTCACCTTTCAGCAAATCGCACGCGCCGCAAAAACGAGCCGCACCGTAATGTATCGCCGCTGGGAAACACCATTTGATTTGATTCGCGAAATTATGGTATATAAGGTGAACGTACTGGACGGTGAACTGATCGACAAAATAGAGGACACAGGGAGCCTGCGCGAAGACTTGTTACAGTTGCTCACACTCTATGAAGGCATTCACACGGCAGTCGGCCCGGAGATCATGAATGCGCTCTTATTTGAACTAGGGCAGAACAACGAGAAATTTGTGCAGATTGCAGCGAACGCAGAAGCAAAAAATATTCTGGTCATGCGGAAATTACTAGGCTTCGCAAAAGCCAGGGGCGAAAAAATAAAAGAGGTCAGTGATACAACGCTGATCCTGCCTTTTAACCTGGTTCGGACGGAATATCTCCAGCACAAAGGCCCTGTTGATGTGAACCGGCGCAAATTGTGGGTCGATGAAATACTACTCCCGGTTTTTACTAACCTTGACCGGATTTCGTAGAGCCTCCACCGTTTAGAACTTATGAACCAGTGTTTTATGTGACAGACAACAATGACCTCTCAAAAAACTGCGACCTCTCTCGTTCCGTAAGCCGGGATACCATCTCACCATCAACCGTTCCCCCCTCCTCTTTTTGGATGCCGGCCATGACAAACTCCCTGTGTCTATGCCCCAATCGACAAGAAAAAAAGCCGCCCTCGCCTCCATGCTCTCAGGTATAGTGACAGTAACGAGACATACGACTTTCCCATTGCATCGCAGCAGAGGACAAATCTTATCTACAAGGAGGACATACAACAATGACACAAATGAGCGTTCGCTTCCTATTAGCGCTTTCCAAAATACGGTATTTTTTATTGCTTCTGTTCTTCCTGCTTGTTACAGTTATCTGCCTATGCTGGTTTCAGCTTCACACGACATCAGGCGCGGTGTTGCTGCCACTAAGCATCGTTTTCCCCGGCCATTAAAACGGTATGTCATCCATACATCAGGTTTTCATTAACATACGTCGTAGATGCCCGCTAATGAGTTTGCACAAGCAAGATCGGCAAGCGCTTCTCAAGGCTGATGACGAGACGGCCAGGGTTCTCGATCTTGCTTGTGCAAACTCATTAGTGGGCATCTACGAAACAGAAAGCATTCCTGGCTTCAATTGTCACAAATCATGATCGCGCGAATATGACATCTCGTTATATCACCAGCGTTTGAGCAAATGCGCGATTTTCCCGTCGGGTGTGAGTTCGTAGCGAATACGGTCTGGATTGATGTTGTGTACCTGAGCGGCAACCGCTTCAGAGAGGATTACGTTGCGCGGTTGCAACACCTGCCATACGGTCGCGGTCATAGAGCTTTCGCCACGCCGATACAGAAAGCGGCGCGTAATCCTGGCTTTACGCGCCAGCGTTTCTGCCTTGCTAAACGTCGCTTTTGCCGGAACATCATCGAGATAGGGATCAACGATCTCAAATGGCTGTGGCAGCGGATCAACTCGTGGCTCTCCCACATAGAGAAACACGACTGGCTTGTCGCGTGCTTCGCGCACAGCCGCCTCTACCACCTGAGTATTCAGCCTATCGCCCGGCAAGAGCACCGCCAGCACCGATTCGCTCAGGCGACCTTCCAGCGTGGATACAGCCATTGGCGGCCTGCCCTGGCGCATATAATTGACATAGGCCACGCCCAACCCAAGCAAGGCGACCGTACCACCAAACAACGCCGCCTCTGGTTTAGCAATCAGGCTCACGACCCAGGCCAATCCCACCAATCCTGTCGTCAGTATACCCAACCCGAAATCTACATGCGGCCAGATCCCACGCCGCGTATCAGGCATGGCAAGCAACATGTTCTTGTCGAGAGTCGTCTTTTGCTCCCCTTTTAACCATGTTTGCTCTTCTCCGGTTTCCTTCACAATCAAAGGAACAAGAGTAACCTGCGTACTTCCAACAGGAGGCTTGTGTCCATTCTCACTCCCACTCTCTCTCTTGAGGGATGCTCGCTTCTGGCGACCTGACACGCGCTCCCGATAGCGGATCACGTCGATTCCCAGGCAGGTCAACGTAAAGGCTCCCAGCAGGCCGAAAGCATACAAATCACCAAGCAGGTTGATCCTCCCATTGACCAACACCAGGATAATAATGGGAATACCGGTGGCAAGGATAATCGACCAGTGGGGCGTCCCACGCAGGCGGTTTCGCTGGAGAATAATGCTGGGGAAAAAGTCCATGCGCGACAGAGCCATAAACACGTGATAGGCTCCAATAATGGCCGTGTTGCTGGCAAATACGAGAATCAAGCCAGCACTGATCGCCACTTCGGCCTGCAAAAAGTTGTTGCCCCAATGTCCACCCAACAGTGAGACGAGCTGAGTTGACAACACTTCGTCGTTTGCTTGCTGCGGTTGCAGTAGTGTGGAGAGCATAGTGAGTAAAGGACTCGTCCCCATGATGGTAATCGCAACGAACAGCAGTGCCAGACTGATCACCTTTTTACGCGGCACTTTCATGACAGGCGACAATTGCGAGATGCTCTCCAACCCGGAAAAGGCCAGAAACGCGCCTGCAAATCCCACCAGAACCGAGGTCGGCGTGAGGGTCGAATGCGCAAGCACTTCTGGCATCAGAGCCAGCACTTCGCCAACGGACAGATGACTAAAGACTGTCCAGAGAATCGCCAGATCGCTACCAAAGGCGATGAGCGCACCAATCATACTCACTTTGGCGCTCTCACTGATGCCAACCCAGTTAAGTAAACCAAGCAGCACCAGGACACCTATCGTAATCCAGAGCGCTGAAGGCAGGAGCACAGGCAAGACGACGCCGAAATATTGAATGGCAGACAAACAACTGATGGCCGCCGTGAGGAAATAGCTGACCAGAATGAGCATCCCTCCCAGCGCTCCCGCCCACGCATTGAGCGCCTCCGCCGCAACAGAAACGACGCCACCTCCTTCGGGAAAACGCTGGCTCACCTCAGCATATTTAAAGGTGAGCAACACAAACACGCCCATCGTCAACAACACAAAGAAGCCGGCAAGACCTCCAACTGTACTATACAGAATGCCAGGAACATAATAGATGGACGAACCAATATCTGCAAAGACAACTGCCCAGCATAACAGCGGACCAAGACGCGCCTTGCCATGCGCATCGGGTTCAGTAAGTGAAGATGAATCAAGTGGCTGCAATACCTGCGTCATAGCTACCCCTTTGTCATTGATAGCATCCCACACCAATTCCATTGGAGAGACGCGGCCTCGCGCCCTCTGAAGATGCTCCGGTACTCGCTTCAGTGTAGCATAATAGGCAGTGGTTTACTATATAAAATGTATAAATGTGATGATTTCTCTCAAATTTCTGTCAAAAATGATGATTTCTCGCTCAAAATTTGCTCAAAAATAGGTATAAGATCATTAAAATCACCTCATCAGTAAAACCATTTTGTATAGAGTGCATACATTCATAGCCCTGGTATCTCAACAAGAAAATAGAGAGAGGAATGCGATATTTGTCACATCATTTCACCCGCTAATCAGGCATACTCATAGTGTCGTTACAAACACAGCGAACAGGAAGGGTTTAAAGTTTCGAGGCAGAAAGTCTTTCAAGCTTTGAGGTCTTGATGGTTTGTAACGGCGCCCGATTTCTCACGATTCAAGCAACTTCTTTTGATTTACACAAACAAGGAGATAGACTAATGGCAGCAACCAGAACAACCGATCTCGACGTTCGTATCATTCCACCTCGCGATAAACACGCCACCATCTTTGCGAAATTAGAGGCCCTGACCTCCGGTGAGGCACTGCGCATCTTCAACGATCACGATCCCAAACCACTCCGCTACCAATTACAGGCAGAGCACGGTTCAGCCTTCGCCTGGGAACCCGAAAAAGAAGGCCCCGAAGAGTGGATCATCAGTATCCGCAAAGTCTGATCCCGTACCGCATCATTTCATTCTGTGAGGTTATCTATGTCCGAACACGTCGAGGAGCAACAAGCTCTCCTAGAGGTCTTTGATGCAATCGCCACAGCTCGCTTTGATGAAAATCAACCACACGCCGAACTGCTCACCCAGATAGAGGATACGCGTGTGCTGCTCATCTCATTTCGAGCGGGCCAGCTCCTGAAAGAGCATCGGGTCCCTCATAACATTCTTGTACAGACCTTGCAAGGCACGGTCGAGTTTCGTACCGCCGAGAAGAGTGTTGTGCTGCGGCCAGGTATGATCCTACAGTTAGAGGCCACCATCAGCCACAACGTCCTGGCACAAACCGAGGCGATTCTGCTGGTCACAAGGCTGTGATGGCAAAGGAACAAAATTATGGACACAACGACTCTTAAAGACACGCAGGAGCAGATCTATCAGTCGTTATATAACGTCTATGATCCAGAATTAGGGGTAAATATTATCGATCTTGGCCTCGTGTACGGCATTGATCTCACACCCGAGGGCTTCGTCACCATCAGGATGACCCTGACCACTCCTGGCTGTCCTATGCAACAATCCATCAGCGAGGGCGTCGGAGCAGCGTTACAACATATTCCTGGCTTAACCGGAGGCGAGATACAACTGGTCTGGGAACCCGCATGGGAACCCGGTCGCATGACCGACGAAGGTCGTCGCCAGTTGGGGTTTATCTAGCAAACAATCACATCTCTCCTCCTACAGTTCGTAGTTGCGGGGGGGGAGGACGACCGGGGCACACCAGGGGGTGGTGTGGAAGGGGCACAGAAAGAGGCAGAACAAACACAACAGA
>JAICIM010000143.1 GCA_025928885.1 Ktedonobacteraceae bacterium
AAGGTCAAAGAGATCGAACTGGACGCGGTGGCCCAGCGCGGCGAGGTCAAAGCATTTGTGATCTCTGAGCATATCGAAAACGCTGGCGTGCATTCCGGCGATGCCACTATCATGTTGCCTCCTTTGACGCTCAACGATCTCACGAAGGCGCGGATCGAACAGGTTGGGCGGGCGATTGCCAAAGCATTGTCGATCACAGGGCCGTTCAACATTCAGTTTCTCGCCAAAGATAATCAGGTCTATGTTATCGAGGCCAATCTTAGAGCGTCGCGCACCTTCCCGTTTATCTCGAAGGTGACCGGCGTCAATTTCATCGAGTTGTTTGTTGACGCGCTCTTTGAAGATATTCCAGAGGTTACGCTGCCGCCCCTGAACTTTACGGCGGTCAAGGCTCCCCAGTTCTCGTTCTCGCGCCTGACCGGAGCCGATCCTATCCTGCGGGTCGAGATGGCCTCTACCGGCGAGGTGGCCTGCTTTGGTGAGGATCTGGAAGATGCCTATCTCAAGGCGATTATTGCCACCGGTGGACGCGTTCCCCAGAAGGGCATCTTTATCAGCCTGGGTGGCGACGATAAAAAAGCCCGCTTCCTTGACGGAGCACAGTTACTGGCAACGCTTGGTGTGCCGATTTACGCAACTGAGAAAACCGCAGCGTTCTTGCAAGCTCATGGAATTGATGCTACCATGCTATATAAGTTGCATGAGCACAAAGAGCCAAATATCCTGACCTACTTCCGTGAGAATAAGGTCGATCTGGCAATTAACGTCGTGGATCAGCATACGACGAAAGAGGTTGATGACGGTTACCGCATGCGTCGTTATGCAGTCGATCACAACATTCATCTTTTCACGAAGATTAAGCAGGCGCGTCTGTTTGCGAAAGCGATTGTGGAGAAAGATCTGGAGACCGTTTCCATCAAGGCGTGGAACGAGTACAACTAGTATCATGGGGGAGGAAATACGATGACAATGAAGTTGCTAGGGTCTATTGTGTTACCAGATCGTGTTGTGCAGGGAACCCTGTCGATAGCTCAAGGCAAAATTGAGCAGATCGAGGAGGGGTTCCCGGCTGATGTGTCGCAGTGCTATGATTTTCGGGGCCGCTATCTGCTGCCCGGCTTGATCGAGGTACATGGCCATATGCGTGAGCCGGGGCTGGAATATAAAGAAGATATTCCGCACGGCACACGCGCTGGTTTGTCGGGAGGCTATACAACCATTCTCGATATGCCCAACGTCAAGCCGCCGACCACGACCGTTGCTCGCCTGGAAGAGCAGATCACGCGGTACAGCGGCAGGGCATACACCGATTTCGCGATCAATATGGGGGTCGCTCGCGACGATATTGACGAGCTAAACAGGGTGGATGTCGAGAAGATTACCGGGGTCAAGATGTTTGCGGCGGGTCATGGCACCGCGCTGACGACGATTGCACATCTGAGCGATCAGGCCAGGATTTTTGAGATCCTGGGTCGTCGCGGTATCATGGCGATTGTTCACGCTGAAAATCAGGAACTGGTGGACTATTTTACCCATACTTATCGCGATGTGCTGCAACGGAGCGATCCAACTGCTTGGAGCGAGGCTCGCAATCTGGCGGTGGCTCTCACTTCGGTATTGGAGATGATCGCGCTGGCTCGTCAGTTTGGCGTCAAGCTCTATCTGCTCCATCTCTCGACGCCGGAAGAGTTTGCAGCCATCGAGTATGGCAGAAAAATTGGGGTCGATGTCTATGGCGAGGTGACGACGTTTCACCTTGCGTTTAACACCACCGATTATCAGAAGTATGGTCACATGGTCAATATTGCGCCCCCTATCCGTTCGCCGGAGGTGCAAGATCAGGTGTGGCAGTTGTTACGTGATGGGACAATCGATACGGTGGTGACGGATCATGCTCCTCATACGCTGGAGGAGAAGGGGCGCGAGAGTGCCTGGGAGGTCTCATCGGGCGTGCCTGGTTTGCAGGAAGCATTGCCTGTACTGATCAGCCATTGGGTCAAACGTTTCGGCCACGAGGCGCTTGAAGAAGGGCTGATCCGTATTGCGCAGGTGACTTCGCAAAATATTGCACGCATCTTTGGCTTTGGACAGAAGGGGGGCTTGATGGCAGGGAAAGACGCTGACATTGTTGTCGTTGACACCACGCAGCAGTGGAAGGTGAAGAGCAGCGATCTTTTCACCAAGAATCAATGGTCTGCATACGAAGGAATGGAGTTTATTGGACGACCTGTAGCAACATTCCTGCGAGGAAATCTTGCCTACCAGGAGGGCAAGATAATTGGAGATCCACTGGGAACACGGATTGAGAGGTGTCATTATGAACGACCCAAAGATTATGCAGATATTCTCTGATGTTGGTGCAGTAGTTAGCGATAGTCATTTTGTCTATAGCTCTGGTCGCCATAGTTCGGTCTATATCAATAAGGATGCTCTGTATGTGCATTCCAACGTCATATCGGCGCTCTGCCGCCTGATGGTTCGCACCTATACTGCGGATCAAATCGATGTAGTGGTTGGCCCGGTGCTGGGAGGCATCGTCCTTTCGCAATGGGTGGCCTATTATCTGAATCAGAAGCGCTCAAGCGGTGAAACGCTGGCGGTCTTTGCCGAAAAAGAGAGCGATGGTCCCGACAAGCATTTTGCCTTCCATCGCGGCTATGATCGCTATCTGACTGGTAAAAATGTGCTGGTCGTCGAAGATATCCTCACGACTGGCGGTTCGGCGCGTCAGGTGATTGATCTGGTGCGGCAACACGGCGGCAATGTGCTGGGACTGACCGCTTTGTGTAATCGTGGCAACGTGCAGCCGGAAGATGTTGGGAACGTGCCGATCCAAACGCTGATTACGGTCGAGCTTGAGACATATACCGAAGAGGAATGTCCGTTTTGTCAGCAAAATGTCCCCATCAATATCGACCTGGGCAAAGGCAGGGCGTTTCTGGCGAAGAAGAAAAAGACGGCATAGAGGAAGATATCGTGAGCTTTGTTGAAAAACTGCGGACCGCTGCAAGGACGAATGACAGTCTCCTGTGTGTCGGGTTAGATCCCGAACCTGCGCGTTTTCCCGCACACTATGCAGGCATGTCGCCGGAGCAGGCGGTGAGAGCGTTTTGCCTGGCGATTATCGAGGCTACTGCTCCTTACGCGTGTGCCTTCAAGCCGAATAGCGCCTTTTTTGAAGTGCTCGGTCCCGCAGGGCTACAGGTGTTGCAAGAGGTCATCAAGGCGGTGCCTGCCCATATTCCGGTGATTCTTGATGCCAAGCGAGGCGATATGGGTAATACAGCTCGTAATTATGCTAAAGCTGTATTTGAAGTATACCATGCTGATGCTGTTACGGTTAACCCTTATCAGGGATACGATGCTGTCTTGCCTTTTCTAGAGTATGTCGATAAGGGTGTAATTTTACTCTGCCGTACTTCTAATCCTGGCTCTCGTGATTTTCAAGATTTGCGCGTGCAGGGCGATGATGGGAGAGAGCAGCCATTGTATGAAGCGGTTGCCCGGCGTATCCAGTCCTGGAATAAAGACAATAATTGTGGTCTGGTGGTTGGAGCCACCTATCCAGAAGAGCTACGTGAGTTGCGGGCAATCTGTCCGACGATGCCGATCTTAATTCCTGGTGTGGGTGCGCAGGGGGGAGATCTGAAGGCGTCGGTACAGGCAGGCGTCGATGCTCAAGGCGAGCTGGCTATTATTTCCGCGTCGCGTTCTATCTTATATGCCACCGATCCAGCTCACGAGGCGCGTGTGTTGCGCGATGCCATCAACGAGGTGAGGCGTGGGGGATGATGGCCTCGTTCGTTTGCAGGTGGAACTGGCACCGCGCCATAAAACTGGACTGCTGCTGAAAAATCCGGTGATGACGGCAGCTGGCACGTTTGGCTATGGCGTCGAACTGGCGCGTCTTGCCGAAGTGCAGCGATTGGGTGCGGTGATTTGCAAAGGAACGACGCTTCGTGCTCGTACCGCAAATGCGCCTCTTCAAATGTTAGAGGTTGCATCGGGACTTGTTCATGCAATTGGTTTGCAAAACCCGGGAGTGCGGGTGGTCGCAGAGAAATACGCGCCCATCTGGGCCTCCTGGGAGACGCTGGTAATCGTGAATGTGGCTGGAACAAGCATTGATGAGTACGTAGAGGTGGTTGAATACCTTGAGGGCGTGGCTGGCATCGCCGGTATTGAACTGAACGTCTCTTGCCTCGATGTCCAGCAGGGTGGGGTTACTGTTGGTGCCAGCCCGCAAGTCATTGCAGATGTGACGATAGCGGTGCGCAATGCAACGACGCTGCCGTTGATCGTCAAACTTTCCCCCAACACTGGCGATCTTCGCCCTGCTGCTCTGGCGGCTGCTTCAGCGGGAGCCGATGCGGTGTCCCTCATTAATACGCTAACCAGCATCAGCATCGATATCCACACGCGCCGTTTGCGCTTCGACAATGACTTAAGCGGTTTTTCCGGGCCAGCCATCAAGCCGATTGCGCTCCGCATGGTCTATGAAGTCGCCAGCGAGCTGCGTTCGTCTCATCCTGATATTCCAGTTATCGGTGTTGGTGGCATCTCCTCCACTCAAGATGCTCTGGAGTTTTTGATGGCTGGTGCCTCCGCTATTCAAGTTGGCAGCATGAATTTCGTCAACCCTCGTATCTGTGTTGAGATCGTTGAAGGCATCGACGCGTTTCTCCGTCAGGAAGGAATCAAGGATGTTCGCGCTATTGTGGGGGCGGCGTTGTAGTGTTGTATGCAAAGAAAATTAGTGTAAGCAAACAGATGACAGGGATGTCTCTCCTCGCTCATCAACAACGGCAGCATTTTAAGCTGCCGTTATTGAGATGTTCTCTCTATTAAATGACTTGTTGATGAATGTGTTCAGATCGATTCAACGCACATATCACCGCTTTAGCCGTTGCTATATCACTAGCAGCATCAAGAGCAGCTCCGAACAAGGTTTTACCTACTGCCGTTTGTATCTGAACATAAGCTGTGACTTGCTGCTCTGATCCCTGCACATATGGCTGCTCCTGATAAGAAAGGAGCTTACAGTTCGCCAGATCTCCCTGGTTTAATGCTGATACAAAAGCCTGTGCCGGATCATCTCCCGTCGCCTGCACCTTGCGTATAATCCCATCCACTCGTACCCGTGCAATACATGAAACCGCTCCCGATATGGTGTTGCTCTGCTCTACTGAAAGTTGTTCTAGCTGATAGGGTCCTTCGTTCTGGAAATATTCATGCTCAAATGCCTGAAGAATTTGCGCACTGGAAAGCTCTGTTCCGCTGGAGTCTGCCAGTGACTGGATGGCGCGGCCAAACTCGGCGTGCATGGCCTTCGGCAGCTGCAAGCCAAATTCCTGCTCCAGTACATAGGCAATCCCACCTTTTCCCGATTGGGCATTAATGCGAATGATGGCTTCATATGTGCGACCAAGATCAGCTGGATCAATGGGCAGATACGGTACTTCCCAGAGCGCTCCCGACCTCGTGTCCTGCGCCGCCATCCCTTTACGAATCGCGTCCTGATGGGAGCCAGAGAAGGCCGTGAAGACGAGATCACCAGCATAGGGATGGCGAACAGGCACCTCCATGTGTGTGCATCTTTCATGAATGGCTCGTACCCTATCGAGATCACTAAAATTTAGACCCGGATCGATCCCTTCCATATACATATTGAGGGCAAGCGTAACCAGATCAACGTTCCCTGTACGTTCGCCGTTGCCAAATAGCGTTCCCTCGATCCGCTCTCCGCCAGCCAGTAGCCCTAATTCAGCCGAAGCCACGCCTGTCCCCCGGTCGTTATGTGTATGTAAACTGATGATGACCGCCTCTCTATTGTGCAAATGACGGCAGATCCATTCGATCTGATCTGCATGCACATTAGGCATGGCAACCTCGACGGTCTTTGGCAGATTCAGGATCATCTTGTTCTCGCGCGTGGGCTGCCAGACATCGATGACGGCCTCGCTGATTTCCAGTGCGAAGTCCGTCTCGGTGAGGGCAAAGCTCTCAGGCGTATATTCAAAAATGACCTGGCTTTCGGGTAGCGTTGGCGCCAGATCTTTGAGCAGTTGTGTCGCGCGTATGGCCAGAGCGATAATTTCTGGCTTCTCTAAGCCAAAGACTATCTTGCGCTGTTGTGGAGATGTCGAGTTGTACAGGTGCAGAATCACTTTCTTTGCGCCCCTGACAGCCTCGACGGTACGGCGAATCAGATCTTCACGAGCCTGCGTTAATACCTGGATCGTTACATCGTCTGGAATATGCTCTTCTTCAATGAGGAGACGGATAAAGTCGAATTCGATCTGCGATGCTGAGGGAAAACCGACCTCAATTTCTTTGAAACCGATCTCTACCAGCAGTTTGAACATCTCCATCTTTTCGGCGACTCCCATTGGAGTGGGAAGAGCCTGGTTGCCGTCGCGCAGATCGACGCTACACCATATTGGTGCGCTTGTGAGCACCTGTGACGGCCAGCGTCGTTCTTGCAGCTCGATGGGAGGATAAGCCCGATATTTTGTAATCGCTCCCTTTTGCATTCCCCTTGTCGTTGCCAAGCGGTTCCTGACGGGTGTTGTCATAGCGCGTTTTGCTCCTCACTTTGTATAATTATGCTTTTATACGGAATGATGTGTATTTGCTGGGTACTCATTTTCAACAATCTCTTGAAAGCGATCGGTGGATGCACCCAGCATCTTTGCCATAAGACGTTGTGCTTTCTGAGGATCTTGTTGAGCGATTGCTTCCGCTATCTTCTCGTGAAGGATTTGTCCCTGTTCATTTAAACCTGGAACTTTATTTGCCTGCATCCAGGCTTCACGGTGTACGTTGACGAAGGCTCGATAAAGATCTGCCAGCACAGCGTTCTTTGTGGCATCGGCGATTGCGATATGAAATGTGAGATCGGCCTCGATAAACGCCTGCTCGTGTTCGGGGGCCAGGAATGCTCGTCTTTTCTGGAGCGCCTCTTGCAATCGGGCGAGATCCTGCTCGTCCCGCCGCTGTGCTGCCAGACGGACACATTCCAATTCCAGTGTGTGACGAACTTCAAAAACCTCAAAGACCTTTGCGCGTTGCAGCCGTAGCCCGAGCGGCTCAGCCTCTGGTGGCGGTGTGCAAACATATGTCCCGTCACCTGCTCGTACATCGACGAGGCCCATATGTGACAGCACACGCATTGCCTCGCGCAACGTTGACCGCCCCACGGCCAGTTGAGCCATCAGCTCCGGCTCCGTTGGTAACTTGCTGCCCACTGGGAAGCTGCCATTAGCAATTTGTTGCTGAAGATAACTCAACACCTGATCCACGAGCGGCTGCCGTCGAACCGGTGCTGAGGGAGAATGGTGTGTCGAGTCCATAGATATAATCCCATTATGCTAGAAACATCCGATCATCAGATGTTTCTAGCATAATGGGAAATGTTCTGTTTGTCAACCTTTCAAAACGAGCTTAGCTGCTTTTTAAATGAGCCTCTGATGGCAGCAAGGATTGCTAACAGTGAAATGCTGTCAGTGTCCTGGTAGAGCTGCCTGCGCCGGTATTGCCTGCTGCCCAGAGGCTTGTTGAGCCGGGTACATGGCTGATGGTTAGCAGGAAGTTATTGCTTGAATCGGGATTTGGACTGGTGACGATATTCCATTTTGTGCCGTTCCAGTGCTCGATGAGCGTCTGTGAGGACTGATAATTTTTGCTCTGACTCGCTCCGACGGCCCAGATGTCGTTCGCTGCAATGGCGCTGATATCAGTAAGGAAATCGTTAAATCCGGCTACGTCTGCGCCAGGAACAACCGTCTATTGCGTGCCGTTCCAGTGTTCCGCCAGCGTTTGCGTCGTGGCATTGTTGCCAGATGGCAGGTATTGGCCCACGGCCCAGATGTTGTTTGCTGAGGTCGCGGAGAGGGCGGTCAAATTACCATTGAGCTGAGAGGCAGGATGCGTAATAATGCTCCATTTCTGGCCGTCCCAGTGTTCAATCAAGGCGCTATGTGTCGTAAAGGCAACATTTGGGCCTGTGTACCCAACGGCCCAGATATCGTTCGCCGAGACGGCGTGGACATCCAGGAGAGTCGCGTCTGTATTATTTATAGTGGGGCTATTGATGATGCCCCACTTTGCCCCGTTCCAATGTTCGATCAGCGGTTGAGCGTGGTTAAGGCTGCTACTAAAATAGGAGCCAACGGCCCAGATATTGTTTTGAGTCATGGCTGTCACGCCAATGAGCGTATTATTTGTAGCGCGATTGGGGCTGGGAAGAATATTCCATGTAGAGCCGTTCCATTGTTCAACCAATGTGTGTGTATTGCCTGTCTGATCGTAGCTGGTGCCAACGGCAAAGCCATTGTTTTTAGCTGTCACCACAACGCCAGAGAGTGTACTACCACTGGTGCCACTATTGGGGCTGGGAAGAACATTCCATGCAGAGCCGTTCCAATGCTCGGTCAGTGTTGTCGTATGCCCCGCCGCGTCATCAAAGCCACTTCCGACGGCCCAGACATCGTTTGTTGACACGGCAGCCAGTTTATGGAGAACGCTCTGTGATCCTGCGTTCGGACTGGATGCGACCGTCCATGCACAGGTAGCGCTCTTTGGCTGACATTGTGGTACAGAAAACGGCTGCTGTACACCTTTGACGAGGCCGTCCAGATAGACGCTTTTAGGATCGCCTGATTTGCTCTCAAGAACCTGATGACCACAGAGCGGTTGCGCAAGCAATGATACATAGGTTCCTGTATGCCCATTCCCATTGATAATGGAGATATGAGTATGCTCAACGTCTGTTTGCTCACCACATCCCGGGTTGAGGGTATTTGCATAGCCGAGCACTGTATTCGTTCTCACCATCTGGCCGGCCTGTACAGCAATATTTGCCAGATGAACGTACACGCTCCACCAGCCTGCGCCGTGATCGATCAGCACGACATGACATGCTTTTTGTACTGCAAGCACTTTGCCGGCTGCGAGAGGCAATGTTGGGGTCGATGCCGTTCCGCTAGAAACTTCTGGTTCTAAAACGAGATCAAGCGCATCTGGATCTTTCTGGTTTATCAGGGTATAGGGCTTTGCACCAGGAGTATCGTCTGTAATCGCTTGAAAGTTATCGCCATGAAGACCAAATGAGCCAATACTGATATGGGTGCCGGTTGGATATGGAAGCGCCCACGAGGGAGCTGGCCCGATAGCTGCATGCACAGCTTGATGTGACTGTATGGATGCTGATATCAGCAGGGAGCCAACAACGATGAGCATGAGAAGAACGCTGGCTCCAATACCGAAGTACCTCTTAAACATAGTTTTTTGCCACCTCTTACTACAACATCGTGAAAAACATTCTGTATTTATAATCTCTCAGGAAGGATATGATTTTGTTAAATAAAGGTTGATAAGTGGTTGTGAATAAATAAAAGTTATTAACGTTTATCAATAACACAAGATATAATAGCAATTTATTACCGCTTCTTTGCTTTGATGGCGTTGCAAAGATGGACACTTCTCGCGCTTGAATGATAGGGGAACACCTGGGGTAAAAAAGAAAGGAGAAGCGTGTTTCCCCTTTCTTTTGCTGATCTATGTTGTATTGTGATTGTGCGGTTTTATCTCGAAAGAACTATGAGAGAAAAGCAATGGCTCTCCCTGGACCACCCGTGGCTCCCGCGACCTTTACTGGGAGAAATAAAAAATAAGCTCCTCGCGCTGGCAATTGTTCAAGGCCCGTCAACAGTTCGACGTAACGCATGCCTCGACTCAATCCTTCGTGATGGGCTGGTGCGCCATCGTGGGTAGCACCAATGCTGGGCGCATCGATCCCCAGGCAGCGCACACCGCGTTCATGAAGATAAAGCACAGCCTCGACATTGGGAGCAGGCCAGCCCGGTCCCTGCTTGAAAAGTAATGGCCCTTTGCAGTAAGCATCTCCCAGTGGACCCGCCACATAATACCTGTCCCAACCTGTATAGAGCAAGACGACTTCGCCTGCTTGTAGTGTGCCGTGTTCGTGTTCCCAGGCTTGTATATGTGCTGCTGTGATCCAGGGGCTTTCGCCCGGATTCCCTTGACCTGTAAGATATGTAACATCGATAACTGCCGCTGGACCGCCAAGATCGCGCAATGGCACTTTTTCTCCTGACTGCAAACCATGTTCGCTGGCCCAGGGTAGTTGTGAATCGGGGGGAGGAATAAAATGGGTTGGTGCATCAAAATGCGTACCGCAATGTTCATCGATAAGCCAGAAGCGCGTCTGATATGGTCCTGTGCTTGCAACATGACCCTGCTGCTCATCCAATGCTGCATAGTAGTTCCATACTTTGGTAGTATGGGCCATGTGGGTGGGCCATGAGCTGGGAAGATCAGGGGAGACCGTGACGGAGAGATCGATGATCTGTAAGCGTTGAAGCTCATTCCAGATAGCCATAAAGTACCTCGATTCCGCTATTGGATACTATTACGCTCTGCTGTATTGCTGTCACCGTTCGTTTGTTCGTATTTCCAGGTACGCTCTAGATTCTTTTCCATCTTTGCCAGATATGCTTGCTGGAGATCAACGCCAGTATAATTCGCGAGCTTGAAGATGTAGGCGAGGCAATCGGCGAGTTCCTGTCCGATATCTTCGCGATGGGCAGCCAGAGCTTCTGCGAGTGTTCGTATCTCGCCCTCGTTGCGGCGTGGATTTTGCATGTAGTGGACTTTTTTGAGCACCTGTGCCACCTCGCCAACCTCTCCGCTGAGCAGCATCATATTGAGGAAGACATCATCGCTGAAGCCTTTTTGTTCATCCAGCCAGCGATGAAATTCCTGAAAATCTTGCATGGTGTGCATCTCATTTGGAAACATGGGATGTCCTCCTTCAACATAATACTGCTCTCAACCTGGTTTATCCTTCGTACTGGGCTTTGAGCGGTTCAGCTACCTCTTCCGCTAGACGCTGGACAATATGTTGTGGGTATGGTGCTCTGAGATTCAAGATCAGATGGGTTGCCCCCGCTTCGATAAAGTCCTGTACCCGTTTGCGATTGCCTGCCATATCATCAGGGTTCATCACCAGTTGTACGGAGCGCTGGATCGTTGCAGGATCTCGATTGATGGCCCGGCAATGACCATCCAGCACCTCATTCTTATGCCGAAACTCCTCTACAGATTGCCCCACATAGTTCCAGATATTGGCATACTCGGCGGTGATGCGTAATGTGAGCTTCTCTCCGCTGCCACCAATGACAATGGGTGGATACGGCTTTTGCACAGGTTTTGGCTCACAATAGGCGTCTTTCAACTGGTAGTATTTTCCCTCAAAAGATGGCGTCGTTTCCGTCCACAAAAGACGAATGACTTCGCAGGCTTCACGCAAGCGCTTAAGGCGCTCGCCTGGCGCGTAAAGGGGAATGCCATAGGCATTGTGCTCCAGCTCATTCCAGCCTGCTCCAATGCCGAAGTCCAGCCGACCATGTGAAATAACATCGACCGTTGCTGCGATATTGGCCAGCACTGCCGGGTGGCGATAGGTATTGCCTGTGACCATCAGGCCAAGACGCAGACGTTTGGTTTGCGCCGCAAACGCCCCTAAGAGCGTCCAGCCCTCAAGACAGGGGCCGGTTGGATCGTTGCCCAGAGGCATAAAATGATCGAACAGCCATGCATGTTCGATCACTGGTATCTCGTCCGCTTCCTGCCAGACGCGGAGCATATCTTCGTAGGTTGTATTTTGTGGTGCCGTCTTGATCCCAAAGTTCAAGGTCTTCCCGTTTGCCATAGCCTGTTACCTCTCTTTTTCGCTCTCAGACCAGACGCTTCTCCAGAACCTGGGATAGTCCAGGATCAGTCCGTCATGATCTGCCTGTAACTCTGCCGTAAAACCACTCTCCAACCCCTCATACCTATACATGTTACCACGCGCGTTTGTACTCAAGCAGGTGTAGCGCTGTCTGGCCGATTGAAACTGAAGTTTTGGTAGGCTGAAATAGACCACCGTGATTTCTGTTGCTTGGCCCGGTGCGAGGTGAAGACGGCGGATTGGCAGCGTGTTGGTGAAGGGCGTGGCTGTGATATCAACATCGATACAGCCTGTAAGAGAGGGAAGAGGCGTACCATCGGCTGTGCGCCATTGTCCTTTGCCATCTGCCAGCAAATGGAGTTGGGATGAGGGATGATTGGGTAGTTCAAGCGCGACAGAGTGAACACACCATGACGTGTCGCAACGGATCGTATAATGAGCGCGAAACACTCTATCCTCCTCGACGGCAATGAGTAAGCTATCGGCGATAACCTCTCCGTTTTGTTCAAAGAGATGAAGATGCTCTAGCCCTGGCCCATCACAACGGGAGAATAGAACGTTTCGCTCCATATATGTTCTTTCTACATATGTCTAGATGCGCTCCAGTGGCTCAAAGCCAAGCGTGCGGAGTACATTGTTCATCGTCTGAACGGTTGCTCTGACCAACCAG
>JAICIM010000598.1 GCA_025928885.1 Ktedonobacteraceae bacterium
AGGGCTATGAAACGGCTATGCAGCGCTATGCAGTCGCCATGCCGTTTGTCTGTACGGCGGGGATGAGCAGCAAAAATAGCAGCGCCCTTTTCGAGAAGGAGAGCCTACTGCGTCATTTCTCCGAGTGCTTGTTGCTCGATACCGTCACTGAAACGCCTTTTACCGGGAAGTTTAATCAGGTCGTCGATGACACTGTACTCTCCAGATGCGTCTATCCACCGCATAGAACCTCTTTGCAGATACCCGGCACCAATCTAGAAGATTACAAACACTGGCTGGCCTGGCGTGCAAAGCTGCTGGGCGTGCATATGGAAGCTGGCTTCACCCTCTGCTTTCGCCTGGAAGAGGCACCTGCCAGCGATATTGATAATTGGTATCTGCACTTTTTTGTGGCGGCGAGGCATGATCCCTCGCTCAAGCTGAGTCTGGATGGGTATTGGAATCTCAAGCCACAGGAGCGTGCAGAGGCTGCCTGGCCCTTTGGAGAGGGTTTTGAAAAAAATCTGTTGCTATCGCTGGGCTATGCCGCACGCATCTATCCGAAGATATGGGAAGGGCTTGCCACTGCCCAGCCAAGCGGGTGTCAGTTGACGCTCGATGAGGCGTTCGCCTTTTTGAAGGAGAGCGCCTGGGTGCTTGGCGATGCGGGTTATACCGTCATCGTCCCGGCATGGTGGACGCCGCAGGGCCGCAGGCGGGCAAAGGTGCGCCTCAAAACATCGGTGCGCTCTTCTAAAGGGACGGCGGCAGCCATTGCCAGCCACCTCACCCTCAATGCGATTGTCTCGTACGACTATCAGCTCTCGATTGGCGGGCAGGTAGTGACAGCCGAAGAATGGGAGCAGCTGGTGAACGCGAAAACGCCGCTGGTGCAATTTCGTGGGCAATGGATGGAGCTGGACCGCGAGAAGATGCAGCAAATGCTGCAATTCTGGCAGACCCATCAGCATGAAACGCCTGACATTTCGCTGCTGGATCTGTTGAAGCTCAGCGGCGAGGCGGAAGACGATCTGGAATGGGAGCATGACGAGAGCTTGCACGAGATGCTCGCGCGGCTGCAGGATAAAAATGCCTTTGCGCCGATTGCCGATCCGGTTGCATTGCAGGGGAGCTTGCGCGACTATCAGCGACGAGGAGTGGCCTGGCTGCAATACCTGGAACAGCTCGGGCTGAATCCCTGTCTGGCTGATGATATGGGGTTGGGCAAGACGATGGAGGTGATTGCGCACCTGCTCAAAGAGCGCGAGAAGCTGTCGGAGGGCGAATGTGCGCCGCCAACGCTGGTGATCGCGCCAACATCTGTGCTGGGCAACTGGCGCAGAGAGATCGAGCGGTTTGCGCCACAGTTGCGCGTCCTGGTGCATCAGGGAAGCAGCCGCCTCAAAGAGAAGCAGGCGTTTGTGGAAACCTGTCAGGCGTATGATGTGGTGCTGACCTCCTTTGCGCTGGCCCGGTTGGATGAGAAGCTCTTACAGAGCGTGCCGTGGCATCGTGTGGTGGTTGATGAGGCGCAGAATATCAAGAATCCACGGGCCGCCCAGACGCGGGCCATCCTCAAACTGGCGGCCCCGCATCGCCTCGCCCTGACCGGCACGCCCGTCGAGAACCGCCTGCGTGATCTCTGGTCCATCTTTAACTTTCTCAATCCTGGCTATCTGGGAAAAGAGGCGCAGTTTCGCAAGAGCTTTGAGACACCCATTTACAAGAACAACGACCGGGACCGCTCCGAGACGTTGAAGAAACTGGTCGAACCCTTCATCTTGCGGCGCGTCAAAACCGATAAGCGTATTATTGACGATCTGCCCGATAAGATTGAGCAGAAGATGTACTGTACGCTCTCGCCTGAACAAGCCTCGCTCTATGAGGCGGTGGTGCAGGATGTCTCGCAACAGTTAGAGCTGGCGGAGGGGATGCAGCGGCGCGGACTGATCCTATCTACACTGCTGAAGCTCAAGCAGATCTGCAATCATCCAGCGCAGTTTTTACAGGATGGCAGCGCCTTTACCACCGAGCGCTCTTACAAGCTCCAGCGGCTTGGTGAGATGATCGAGGAGGTGATTGAGAGTGGGGAGAGTGCGCTGGTCTTCACGCAGTTCACCGAGATCGGAGGGGCGCTGGAGCGGTATCTTGAGCATAACAAACATTACAACACCTATTACCTGCATGGTGGAACGAATGTGGCGAGGCGTGATCAGATGGTGACAGAGTTTCAGAATCCTGAGACCGAGCCATCGCTGTTCATCCTTTCGCTGCGTGCTGGCGGCGTCGGCCTGAATTTGACGAAGGCCAACCATGTCTTTCACTTCGATCGCTGGTGGAACCCGGCTGTTGAAGATCAAGCGACCGACCGTGCGTTTCGTATCGGTCAGCGCAAGAACGTGTTTGTGCATAAATTTGTGGCGTTGGGAACGATGGAGGAGCGCATTGACGCGATGATTGAAGACAAGAAACGGCTCTCCGCGCTGGTGGTAGGGAACGATGAATCGTGGCTGACGGAACTGGATAACGATACCTTTAAAGATCTGATCGCGTTGCGCCGCAGCGCAGTTGTGGGGTAAATGCTATGGGACAATTCAGTCGTACCTGGTGGGGCCAGCGCTTTATCGAAGCTCTGGAACAATTTACCGACTCAGGCCGCCTCGGGCGTGGACGCTCGTATGCTGTTGGAGGCAAGATTATCGAGCATAAGCTGGCAAATGGCACCGTCTCAGCCAAAGTGCGCGGTTCGATCAATCCATACTTTGGCGTCTATAAAGAACCGATCTACAAAACATCCATTACGATCAAAGCCATTAACGCCGCCGATTGGAAGAAGGTGATTCGCCAGATTGCGGAGCGAGCAGATCTGGTCACGAAACTATTGATGAGCGAGATGCCGGATACAATTGAGGAGGCATTTGCCGAACTGGGCCTGCATCTGTTGCCGCATAGCCAGAAAGATTTCGTAACCTCCTGTTCATGCCCGGACTATGCTAACCCCTGCAAACATATCGCCGGAGTCTACTACCTGCTCGCTTCCGAGCTGGATCGAGATCCGTTCGTCATGTTTGAACTGCGCGGATTATCCAGAGAAGCGCTGCTGACCGAACTTGCTCAAACGCCACTGGGCCAGATTCTGGCAGCGGCGCTCAGCGCAAGCGAGGCCACAATAGAGCCAATCGAGTCCACCTCCTACTACACCCGTCCGATCAAAGAGGCAGTCCCTACTCAGACCAGCTACAAAGAGTTCTGGACCGGTGCGAAGCGGCTCCCTGCGCCACCACTGCCAGCAGTTCAGCCCGGCGTCCCGGCATTGTTGATTAAGAAGGAAGGTGATTATCCAGCCTTCTGGCATAAGGACGCCTCGTTCATCAAGGTGATGGAGGAGATCTATGAGCGCGTACGTACGAAAAACAAGCAGATGAAGTAGCATATGCGCGGGCGACGTGAGCGTAGAGGCATGCTTTTTTCTGTCGCTATGCTGTGCTGTCACATTTTCTTCTGGTGTACGTGTACTTTGTGTGGTGGAATTACCCACTGGCCTGGAAGAGTGCATGGATGAAAGGTGGAGGAAGAGTGTCCAGGCCTCTACACCGAGAGAGGAGAGGAAAAGATGGCAAAGAAACATCAACAAAGACCCGCGAAAGTAGCGGCTGGTCATAATAATCCCCGCAAGAGTACAGTCATCACAACAGGCACGTATAAAAAGCATGAAACGTATCAGGCGCAGGCGGCCAGTCATGCGAATCCTGGGGGGCTGCCCCAGGAGGCAAAAGTGCCGCCCTCCAGGGATATGAGCATGGGGCGGACCCATCAGGCCAGCTCGCAGGAGCGTATACAGGATAAAGAGCCGCGCAGCGGCACCGACTCGAATGCTGGTAACCCGCGCAAGGGGTCGGAAGTGCATAAAAGCGATGAAACAACGCGAGAGCCGCATCAGCATGCCATCAATCAGGCGGCGGTTTATAATCATGACCTTGCCGTTGGTCATCGTCCCGCCGACGATGAAGGGTTGGGAGCGCCAACGATCATTGGTGAAGGTTTCTCCGCCAATGATTTCAAGGAGCTGCATACAACTCTGGCCGATCTGACCGACGACGAACTGAAGCGCATTGAGATCATTCCGACGGGTACGCGTCTGCAACAAGGCTCGAAGTATATTGATCTGAGCCACCTGGAGAATGGCGAATTTGTGGCGGTCGGCGATATGGTGGCGGAACCCGGCCACTACTGTGTCCTGAAGCAAGATTCCGACTACATCCTCTGGAATCGCCTCAACCAGATCACAAATCCCGTTCGCCTGGACGAATCCGATACACAACGTGAATAACACATATACCTATAGTTAAAATGATGGGAGCTTCCCTGTTTCGTAGCCGCGCGACTGTATCGCGCCTTGCTCGCCTGTGTGGATGGTGGCCCAGGCGCGATACA
>JAICIM010000078.1 GCA_025928885.1 Ktedonobacteraceae bacterium
AAGGCAGGCTATAATGTGGTGCTGCCTTTGCGCACGGTGCATGAAAAGGGTCAGCAGATGGTCATCTATCCGGTGATTCGCTGGCCGGTGATGTTTGACCTGATGCGCGAAGTTGAGACGGGCAATATGGAGTATGCAACTGTAGAGGTGTTAGCAGAGGCCGAGCAGCGCGAATGTGAGCGGTTGTTGCAGATCTATCAAACGGGGTTGGCGGCCAGCAGTGCCGAGGAGCATGCGCAGGCACCGATCCATCAGCTGTTCTGGCACCGGCTGACTGGAGGGCGGCTCAACCATTTTTATGAGGGGAAAAGCGTGTTGTTGCCAGGCACGAGCGATGTATGGGTTTCGTTTGAAGAGATCACGCGCTTTCGCTGGCGCATCAATGGTGTGATGCAGCGCTATACGCTGGGCGAACTGATCGAGCGGGCAACGCGTGTGCTTGATCCAGCGCAGGCGGCGATGACGGTGATTGGACATGGCGATGCTCATTTTGGCAACGTCTTTCTGGAACACCAGCAGGACTATCTCTATTTTGATCCTGCGTTTGCCGGTCGCCATGCGCCGTTGTTGGATATTGTGAAGCCGCTCTTTCACAATGTCTTTGCATCCTGGATGTATTTCCCTTCTGCGATTGAGCCGGAATGCCGGTTAGAGGTGGCGATCCAGCAGCAGGAACAGATCATCGACGTGCGTTATCCATTCCAGTTGCCAGCGGTGCGGGAGGCGATCCTTCAGACAAAGGAGCAATACCTGTTGAGGCCGTTGCTCTCCTGGCTAGATTCGCAAAATGCACTGCCTGAGAACTGGTTGGACATACTGCAATCGGCGCTGCTCTGTTGTCCGTTGCTGACGGTGAATCTCTTTGATCGTCAGCGTATGCCGGCGCTCATTAGCTGGCTGGGCCTGACGTATGCGGTACATATGGGAAATAACGGCGTCACATCCTGGAGAAGCGGAGAAGACCTATGATTGCCATTATTGATTACCGGGCTGGCAATATTCGTAGTATTGCCAAAGCGTTAGAGCAGGTGGGCGCGAGCGTTCAGGTGACCGATGATCCCGCCGTGGTGGCTGAGGCGCGGGCGGTGGTGTTGCCCGGCGTCGGGTCCGGCGGCTCGGCAATGGCCAGGATAGCCGAGTGCGGACTGGATGATGCCATTCGCGAGGCGACTGAGCAGGGCAAGCCGTTTCTGGGAATTTGCCTGGGCATGCAGCTCTTAGCGGATCATCATGCGGAGGGGGAAACTGATGGTTTGCATCTTTTCCGGGGAGCGGTTCAGCGCATCCCACATGGCCCCAAGATCCCGCATATGGGCTGGAATCAGGTGCAGCAGTTGCATGAAGGTTTGCCCATCTTCGCAGGCATTCCACAGGATGCCTACTTTTACTTTGCGCATTCGTATTATGTGGAACCGCAGGATCAAAATGGCGTGGCGGCGCTGACCGATTATGGCTCTCCGTATTGTAGTGTGATTGCGACGGAACAGGTATGGGGGACGCAGTTTCACCCGGAGAAGAGCGGGGAGGTTGGTCTCCAGTTGCTCAAGAATTTCGTTCGCTGGGTTAAGGGGTAAAAAAGAGATGATAGTTCTTCCGGCTATTGATATTAAAGATGGGTATTGTGTGCGGCTCTACCAGGGCGATTATGGGAAAGTCACCACGTACGACACCGACCCCGTACAGGTTGCGTTACGCTGGCAGGAGGCTGGCGCGAGCTGGCTGCATATCGTTGATCTGGATGGTGCGGCGCAAGGAATGCCGGTCAATGCGGCGCTCATTGCACGTATTCGCGCTGCGACGAAAATGCATATCGAGGTGGGCGGCGGGATGCGTTCGCTTGAGCATATTCAGCACATTTTAGAACAAGGCATCGATCGCGTCATCCTGGGTACGGTTGCGATTACCGACCGCGCATTGCTCTCCCAGGCGTTAGCAGCATGGGGAGAGCGGATTGTTGTAGGTATCGATGCGCGTGGCGGTCTGGTCTCCATCTCTGGCTGGCACGAGACCTCGCAGGTCAAAGCAACCACGCTGGCCGCTGAGCTGGAACAGGCGGGTGTGCAGCGCTTTGTCTATACCGATATTGCTCGCGATGGTGTGTTGAAGGGGCCAAATCTTGAGGCATTGCGCGAGATGCAGCAGGCCACGTCCCGTCCGTTAGTTGCGGCAGGTGGGGTGAGCGCATTACATGACTTGCAGGCTCTGGCGGCGCTGGGCGTGGAGGGTGCGATTGTCGGAAAAGCGATTTATACCGGTGATGTCGATCTGGCCGCCGCCATCGTGGCTGTCGAAGCATAAAAAAGGAGCGCGACAATGCTGACCAAACGTATTATACCCTGTCTGGATGTGGCGAAGGGGCGTGTTGTCAAGGGCATCAACTTTCTCAATTTGCGTGATGCAGGCGATCCGGTTGAGCTGGCCTCATACTATAACACTGAGGGCGCTGACGAGGTTGTCTTTCTTGATATTACGGCCTCCTATGAAAATCGTGCCACAATGCTGGACGTGGTGCGGCGTACGGCAGAGCAGGTCTTTATCCCGGTGACGGTTGGTGGCGGCATCCGCACCGTCGAGGATATTCGTGCGACGCTGGGAGCCGGTGCTGATAAAACATCGCTCAATACTGCAGCGGTGCAGAATCCCGATCTGCTGCGGGCGGGAGCAGAGCAGTTTGGCGCACAGTGCATTGTCCTGGCGATCGATGCTCGTGCCAATGCTGCTATGCCCAGCGGCTACGAGGTGTTTGTGCATGGTGGTCGCACGCCAACGGGGATAGATGTGTTAGAATGGGCGCAAAGAGGTGTTGAACTGGGCGCTGGTGAGATTTTGCTTACCAGCATGGATCGTGATGGCACCAAACAGGGCTACGATCTGACCCTGAATACGAAAGTTGCGGCGGCGGTCTCTGTTCCGGTGATCGCTTCAGGCGGCGTTGGCACGCTTGAAGATCTTTACGATGGCCTGACGGTTGGGAATGCCGATGCGGTGCTGGCAGCTTCTATCTTTCATTTTGGCGAATTCCGTATTTGCGATGTCAAGCAATATCTGCACTCTAAAGGTGTAGCGGTGCGTCCTGTTTCGTGATGCATGAAGGGGAGAAAGTTATGGAAGCAACACTGGCGTTTGACAGCCTGGGATTGGTGCCTGCGGTGATTCAGGATGATGCCACGGGCGAGGTGTTGATGGTCGCTTTTATGAACGAAGAGGCGTTGCGGCTCACCCGTGAAACTGGACAGACGCACTTTTACAGTCGATCCCGTCAGGCGATCTGGCACAAGGGCGAGCAATCGGGCAATGTGCAGGAAGTGTGCGACATTTTTGTGAATTGTGAGCAAAATAGCTTGCTGGTGCGGGTCGTGCAACATGGTGGTGCTGCCTGCCACGACGGCTATCGCAGTTGCTACTATCGCAGCCTCCAGCCCGACGATACGTTGCAGGTTGTGGCAGAGCGCGTATTTGATCCAGCAACCGTCTATGACACGGCGAAACAGCAGGAGACGAGCGACGACGAAAGCCTGCTGCATATCGATCAGGCTGCTCTACCTGCTGAGTCTGTGCAGAAATTAGAGGCCAAGCTGCGCCAGCTCTATGGCGTCTACCTCTACTTGCGCGATCACGATATGAGCGAGGAATCGAACACATCGCGCCTGCTGCAAGAACGTAGCCAGAGCTATCTCGTATCACGGCTTGGCGATGAGTTGCAGGAGTTAGCGGACGTACAGAGCGGCGTGCATGTCCATACGGGGCGGGCCTCTGATACAGTATTGGAGGGGAGTCAGGTGGGATACTGGCTATTATTGCTGGCGTCAACCTGCAATATTCCCTACAATGAGTTCACCCCTCATCTTGCCCTCCTCAGCGGTTATTACCAGCCGTTCAGCGAGAGCAAAGCGATAGAGGCACGTGAGGAGTGTTTGCGCCTGGCATCTGGAGAGCAATCTACGCAAATTGCGCAGGGACTACAACTGGGTTTTGCACTGATTGGCTGGGCCTGTGCGGAGGCGAAGATAGATCCTCTGGAACCACCTGAGTACGATCTGGGCCAGATGCGGCGCAAGGGATTGGTAAAATAGTCGGCGAAGTTTTGGCTGGCGCGAACTGAAAGGAACTCAGAGCGTGAAGTATGATGCGGTCATTTTTGATCTCTATGGTACGTTAGTAGATAACTTTCCTCGTGAGGCGTTTGAACCGACGGTGGTGGAGATGGCTGCCTGTGTAGGCGTTCCCTTGCCAGATTTTAAGCGGCTCTGGAGTGTTGAGACATGGCCTCTGCGAGTCGTGGGTCACTTCCCCACAACTGAGGCGAATATTGAGCATATTTGCCGTACGCTGGAGGTTCCTGTAGATGAGGCACTGCTGAGTAGGGCCGCTGCGATACGTCTGGAGGCTTCACGCCTTCATTTGATCCCACGCGATGATGCTATTGAGACATTGATGGCTATTAAGGCGGCGGGATATAAGCTAGGATTGATTAGCGATTGCAGTCTGGAAGTGGCCCATCTCTGGCCTGATCTGCCGTTTGCATCTCTCATTGATGTACCACTCTTTTCTTGCACAGCGAAGATGAGAAAGCCTGATCCTCGCCTCTTCTTGCAAGCCTGCGAACAACTGGCCGTTGCCCCAGAGCGCTGCCTCTATATTGGCGATGGTGGTGGCAGAGAATTGACCGGAGCAAGGCAGGCGGGAATGGAGGCAGTCTTGATTCGCGTTCCCTATGAAGAGGTCGATGAATTAGCCAGGGAAGAGGCGCAGCAATGGAATGGTCCAAGAGTTGCAGCTGTTAAGGATGTATTGGCGTTGCTTGATCTGTAGTCTGGAGATAGACCCAGGAAGGATTTGTGGTGGTTGCGTTACAAGCTGTCATTTTTGATCTCGGAGGAACCCTGATCGATTGGCCTGATTGGGATGAGGATATTCAGCGGCGGTGGGCGCTTTCCTACGATTATCTGGTGGCGACGGCCCCGTCTCCCAGCTGGCCCTCATGCGATGCCTATGTACAGGCGATGCGTGAGGCGGAAAAAGAGTATTGGGTCCAGGTGGCGAAGAAGCAGACGAGCCATACCGCCACCGGCTTTTTGCGCGATGGCTTTCGTCGGTTGCAGCGTGATGTCAACGAACAGGAATTGTTGGCGGGTCTCGATGGCTATGCACGTGCGGTCAATGGGTGGGCGATGATCTTTCCTGATGCAGTGGAGACGCTGGTGGCGTTGCGCAAACGAGGCTACAAGCTGGGTTTGCTCTCAAATACCTGGTGGGCAGCGGAATGGCACAATGCCGATCTTGCTCCACATGGCCTGGATGCGCTCCTGGATGTGGTTGTGTATACCTCCGATCTACCCTACACCAAACCGCATGCATCAGCATTTTTGGCGGTGACGCAACAACTGCATGCGCCACCAGAGGCGTGTGTGATGGTTGGTGATCGGATGGTGGACGATATTGAGGGGGCGCAAAAAGTTGGCATGCGAGCTATCTGGAAGGAGACGACCTATCCCTGGCCCAGACCTGCACACATCACCCCTGATGCAATTATTCACGATCTTGCAGAGTTACCCGCCATATTGAGTAACTGGGAAGGTGCCTGACGCTTTTCCCTTTGCAGATGAAACCAACCCTTCTCCCTTATTATATAAAATACGTCAAGTGTTGCACATCGTCTAAATGTCCGGTGTTTTTTCAGGGACTTCTCTGTATGCTTTCATTAGAATACCAATAGTGAGGAGCAATACATGGAAGAAAAGAAAAATATGTCGGATCATTCAGAGGTCGCAGAAGCTCTAGCGCATGTTCTATGGGTGGCAGGCTCTCCCTGTTCTGGGAAATCTACGGTCAGTCATACGATTACTCGGATCTATGTTTTTCTTGATTACCATCTCGATGCCCTTGCAGCGAACCATTTTGCGCGGCGCGTGGCTGCTGGCGATGCTGAGGCGCAAGCATTTCTCAATATGAGTATCGACCAGCGCTGGGTACAGCGATCAGTCGCAACGCTTGTGCAAGAGACCGTTGAGTCGTGGACCAGGGATTTTCAGCTGGTCATTGAGGATTTACTTGCTCTGCCGAAAGAGAATATCATTGTGGCTGAAGGGAATTTCTTCCCTGCTTGTGTCGCGCCGTATCTTGCGAGCAATCATCAAGCAATCTGGTTAACTCCAACCGACACGTTTTGTGAGCAAGCGCGGCGGCGGAAAAAAGCTGAACTGGTCAGGAGGCAGAAGCGACATGGCATGTTCAATGAGGGAAGCGATCCTGAAAAACGCTTGCGGAATCTGATTGAGCGCGATTGTCAATTAGCCCGCTACGTGAAGCAGCAAGCGGAAGAGTTGCATCTTCCCCTGGTTGAAGTGGATGACAGTCGTTCGCCTGATGAGATGACGGAGCTTGTGGAGCGACACTTTGATCCTTATCTGATGCAACATTTTAGCAAGAAAAAGCTGGCGTAAAATCCATACCATCATCAGTAACCCTATCGGGCTACTGGTGTAAATAGAGAGACATCTAATCGTTCTTCCTGATATGAGATAGTTCAAAATGTATCAAATTGTACCTGTTTTGAACCTCACCTCGACGTTTAATGTAAAGAAGGGAAGAATATATGCAGCATACATCCTCGTCGCTTTCGCCCTATCAACAGAGGGTCATCTTGCGTCGTATGCTGGGTGAAGCACGTCAACTTTCTCGTATGGGTCTGCCACGGCCCGAAGTGATGCAACAAATCAGTGCCTTTCGCGACTATCTTGTCGAGGAAGCCTTAGCCGATATCTTTGTCCGCCAACAGAAAGGTCATCTCCGTTAGGTCTGACTGATACGGATGCGTTAGAAAGAATGATACCATGAGCTACTGGAAAGGGCTGATGGTATCATTTTTCGTCTCGCGTAATGGCTTGAACCGCCCGATGTTCTAGAGTTGACAGCCTAATTTTTCCCGTGTTATCTTGTGTATATGAATGCATCAGCCTGGAAGAGAAGCTCAACAGGTTGTTTCTCTCGCTTTGACATAATCTCCACATGACAGAACAGCGTAAAGAATACCCATCAGGTATTGTTCTGGATAAGATGTGATTGTTGTGTCTATGCTTTTCAGCCAACCAAAAAGAAGGGTCGCTACATGATTCATGCTATTGAGTTGCCACGCAGTACGCCGGAAGCACAGGGAATTGCTTCTTCTGCCATTCAAGCATTTGTGGATGCTCTTGAGGAGAAGAAACTGGGTGTTCACAGCTTTATCCTCGTGCGTAATGGGCATATCGTCGCTGATGGCTGGTGGAAACCGTACGCATCTCACCTCCCTCATATGATGTTTTCCGTCAGTAAGAGCTTTACTTCAACGGCGATTGGACTTGCCATCGCTGAAGGTCGGCTCTCGCTGGATGATAAGGTGCTCTCGTTCTTTCCATCATATGCTACCCCTGAAATCAGCGAGAATATGGGCGAACTGCGGGTCCGTCATTTGCTTTCGATGAGTACAGGACATGCTGAGGACACATTTGGGCCAATGGCTCAGGGAGCTGACGAGGATTGGGTACGTACCTTTCTATCGCTCCCCATCACCTATCCTCCTGGTACCCACTTTCTTTATAACACCGGAGCCACTTTCATGCTGTCGGCCATCCTGCAATCTCTCACCGGGCAGACGCTTGTAGAGTATCTCCAGCCACGCCTGTTTGAGCCGCTAGGGATTGAGACTCCAGTATGGGAATCCAACAGGCGTGGGATCAATCTGGGAGGAACCGGGCTACGGATAAGGACGGGCGATCTGGCGAAATTTGGTCAGCTCTATCTGCAACGGGGCGTGTGGAATGGGCAGAGAATCGTGCCGGAAGAGTGGATAGAGGATGCTACCAGAGCGCACATCGACAATGGAGATAATCCTGAGAGCGATTGGAATCAGGGCTATGGTTTCCAATTCTGGCGCTGCCGACACAATGCATATCGTGGAGATGGTGCGTTCGGGCAGTTTTGTGTTGTACTGTCTGAGCAGAATACTGTTCTGGCAATGACCAGCGGAACATACGATATGCAGGGTATTTTGAACGCCGTTTGGGAGCAGCTGTTGCCAGGCATCAAAACGGAGACGTTACCGGAGCAGGTACACGAGACAGAGGTATTGCAAGAGCGACTCGCACATTTGCAACTGCCTCTCCTGTCCGGGATACAGGAAGCTGAACCGGTACTGGCCGAGCGTATTGCAAAGCGTACCATTCAGCTTGAGCCGAATAAGCTGCATCTCAAAGAGGTGTCTTTCACCTTTGAGCCGGATGAATGTATTTTCACTGCACGGGACGATCAGGGAAGGGAGCATGTGATTCATTGTGGGCGTACCGCATGGTTGCCGGGCGAGTCCATGCTGTCTCAACGGAATACCCCGTCCCCAGAAACATTTCGCGTTGCTGCCTGTGGAGGGTGGGTAGACGACCATACGTTTGTGATGAACTGGCAATACATCGAAACGCCATTTCGTCACACCGTGACTACCAACTTTGACGGTGATGAGGTGAACCTCTCCATTAAGGTCGATGTATCATTTGAAGGAGAGCGCACGGAACAGGTGCGCGGACGCTTCGTGTAGCTGTTTGTAATGAAGCAAGAGGGCTGGCAAGTGAAAGTTTCGCTTGCCAGCCCTCTTGACTATCAAGAACGCTTTATGAGAATGTTGTATTATCTACATCTTTCCCAGCACAACGAGCACTTCGTAATTTTCCAGTTTCTTCGCTGAGGTGGGCGAGATTGTCTCGCGATACATCTCAGTGAAGGATGGCTTGTCGCGCTCACTGACTGAGACCAGTAGATTGTCGGCCAGCGTTTCGTCACGGATCTCGGGCATATAGTAGGTGAGCATATTCGCCAGTTCGGGATCGGTATACAATGCCAGACCGATATGATCCTCGATGTTCAAACCAGCCTTCTTACGCATATCCTGTACAAAGTGGGTCAGATCGCGGACTAGACCCTCTTCGCGCAGCTCTGACGTGATCGTCGTTTCTAGCGCCACGATGTATCCCCGCTCCTCCGCCGTGACGAAGCCGGGACGCGCAGTGGCAACCACCTGGATCTCATCGGAGGTCAGCGTTAGCTCTTTTTCGCCAACAACCACATCCAGCACACCCGTTTCGCTCAGCGTGCGGGCCGCTTTCTGTACCTCCTGGGCATCGAGCGTCTTGAAGAGGGCCAGGATCTTTTGCACCAGCGAACCATACTTGGGACCAAGCACCTTCGCCTGTGGCTTCAGGGTGTAGGCCAGCATATCGCTATCTTCACCGATCGGCTCCAGTCGTTTGATGTTCAGTTCCTCTAGCACCTGATTGCTCAAGCGGCTCAGCGCCTCACCTTCTTCCTCACTGTGGACGCGGACATACAGGGCGTTGAGCGGCTGCCGGACGCGGATCTGAGCCTTCTCACGTGCTGCACGACCGAGGCCAACGATGCGCATCACAAGATGCGTCTCACGAGTGAGCTGCTCGTCGATCAGTTCTTCCTGGACCTGTGGCCAGTCGCACAGATGAACGCTCAGGGGAGCCTGCGCATCGACGTTGCGGACCAGATTTTGATACAGCTCCTCAGTCATAAAAGGCATGAACGGCGCGAGAACGGTGATCAGCATCGTCAGGCACTCGTAGAGCGTCAGGTATGCCGCCAGCTTGTCGTCGTCAAGCTGCGATTTCCAGATGCGCTCACGACTGCGACGCAGATACCAGTTCGAGAGATCGTCCAGAAATTCCTGAATGACCGCTGATGGTTTCACCGTGTCGTAGTTATTGAGTCCCTCTGTCACCTCGCGCACGGTGAGCTGTAGTTCTGAAAGAATCCAGCGGTCCAGCTCTGTGCGCTGCGAGACGGGCAACTGATGCTTGCTTGGATCAAACTGGTCGATGTTGGCATAGGTCACAAAGAACCAGTAGATGTTCCAGATCTTGTCCAGCGTGCGGCGCACCAGCATCCACTTCTCGCTCAGGCGAACAGGTAGCCCGGTCTGCGCCGACTTCTCCATATCCTCTACCGTTGGGATACGTGGGAAGTTGAGGTTCTGCTCCGGCACATGGTTGGTGTAGAGCCAGCGCATCGTATCGGAGCCAACCCTATCGGCAGCTTCATCGAAGATGACCAGGTTGCCCTTCGTTTTGTGCATCGGCGTGCCATCTTCGCCATAGAGCAGGGCATAGCCGAAGAGCGTCTGGAACGGCGGCGTATTTTCCAGCACCGTGCTCATTACCAGCATCGAATAGAACCAGTTTCTAAACTGGCCTGGGAACGATTCGGTGACGAAGTTGGCCGGGAACCACTGTTTCCAGTACTCGCGATCCGTATTGTAGTGGAGCGTGGAGTAGGGAACGATACCGGCATCAAGCCAGGGGTTGCCCACATCCTTGATGCGCGAAACCACGTTACCACAGTTTTTACAGCGAACCTTCACGGCGTCAATGAAGGGACGGTGCGGCGTATGGTCCTCGAAGTCTTCCCAGCCCTCGACGGCTCGCTCTTTTAACTCTTCCTTGCTGCCGATGACCTCGAAGGTGCCACAGCTTGAACAGTCGAAGATGGGCAGCGCGAGGCCCCAGTAGCGCTTCTTCGAGATCATCCAGTCGTCCATATTGCGCAACCAGTCCATCTCGCGATCGAAGCCGAACCCTGGTATCCACTTGATCTGGCGCACAACTTCCATGATCTCGTAGCGCAACTGCTCCATCGAGATGAACCATTCGTCAACCAGACGGAAGATCAGCTCGGTTTTGCAGCGCCAGCAGGTTGGATAGCGGTGGCGATAGTTCTGCGGTCTGTAGAGCAGCCCCTTTTGTGTCAGATTTTCGGCCACCTGTTGACCAACCTCTGAAGCGTGCTGTCCCGTGAGCCAGTCGTAGCCTTCGCGATAGATGCCGAACTCATCAACGGGCGCGACCACCGCCAGATTGAACTCTTTGGAGAGGCCAAAGTCTTCGCGACCACAGCCAGGAGCGATATGCACGATACCGGTGCCTTCGGTGGCGCTGACCTCTTTCCAGGGAACCACCGCATGCTCGACGCCCTGCTCTGCTGGTAGCTCGTCGAATGGTCCGCGATACTTCCAGCCGACCATCTCACTGCCCTTGAGCGTCTCAGTCACGCGATAGTCGCCCTTGTCGCGCCCCTTGAGTGCTTTGAGGACCGGCAGCAGTTGCTCGGCGAGATAGTAATATTCGCCATCCTGCTCAACGCGCACATAGGACAGGTCCGGGTGAACGGCAGCTGCGACGTTGGCGGCCAGCGTCCAGGGCGTGGTCGTCCAGGCCAGCAGGTATTCGCCGGGATGATCGACCAGCGGGAAGCGGACATAGAGGCTGAGATGAGTGATCTCTTTGTAGCCCTCCGACTCCATCTCCATGTTCGAGATACCGGTGGCACAGCGCGGACACCACGGCATCACGTCGCGCCCTTTATAGATCAGGCCACGCTCTTTACACTTCTTCAGGAAGCCCCAGATAGTGTAGTTGTTCTCGTCTGAGAGCGTCAAGTAGTCGTTGCCCCAATCCATCCAGTAGCCGAGACGGATCGATTGCTCTGTCTGTCGCCGGGCGTAGGTGAAGACGCGCTCTTTACAGCGCTGGACAAATTCGGCGATGCCATATTTCTCGATGTCGCGCTTGGTTTGTAGGCCCAGGTCTTGCTCGACGTTGACCTCAACCCACAATCCCTGACAGTCGAAGCCGTTTTGATAGCGCTGCTTGTAGCCCTGCATCGTCTTGAAACGCTGATACAGATCTTTGTAGGTGCGACCCCAGGCATGATGAACACCCATCGGGTTATTCGCGGTGATGGGACCGTCGATAAACGAATATTGTTTATCGCTCTGCTCATTGCGGCGCAGATACCGCTGCCGCACGGTATTTTCGTCCCACCAGCGCTGGATATTCTGTTCCAGCTGCGGGTAGTCTACGCGGTCGGCTGCAACCACCGACTTGAAAACACTGGATGTAACTGACACTACAGCCTCCTCTACCCCCAGGACAGACAGCCCTCCGGGTATGTGGTATTTGGATGATAGATGCGATGAATGCTTATAAATCTTCCGGGTCTTTTAAAACGATCTCCAGCCGTTTATTGATCCGGCCTTTATTCTCCGTTTTGGTAATTTTAATGCCGCCAACCTCTCTGGTATGGTGAACATGCGTGCCACCGTCGGCTTGCAGGTCCAGCCCGACAATCTCGACGATGCGCACCTCTTCAATTTCAGGTGGCAATAGATTGATCTTTGTGCGCACCAGATCGGGAATGGCAAACGCCTTTTCGCGGGGCAGTGTGTAGACGCGAATGGGATAATCCGCCCGCACCGCCTCGTTAACCTTTTGTTCGATATAGGCGATACGTTCCCGATCGAGATTCTCCATCGCGAAATCCATTCGCGCACGATCCGGGTACATCTGGCCGCCCGTGACCTGTACACCAAACTCTTTCCAGATTGTGCCGCAGAGGATGTGCAGCGCTGTATGGGTGCGCATCATCTGATAGCGAAAATCCCAATCGATCGTGCCAACGACCTCTGTACCGAGCGCTGGCGGTGGACAATCAATTGTGTGCCAGACAATATCGCTGCGTTTATTCATGGCAATAACATTGGCCTGATACTGTCCCCCATTCCATGTAATCACCCCTCGATCCGCCATCTGGCCCCCGCCGCCCGGATAAAATACGGTTGCATCAAGGGCTATTTCATCACCTTCAACGGCGACAACTGTTGCGGTGCATTCATATGTGA
Organism: Ktedonobacteraceae bacterium; assembly: GCA_025928885.1. Taxonomy (GTDB): domain Bacteria; phylum Chloroflexota; class Ktedonobacteria; order Ktedonobacterales; family Ktedonobacteraceae; genus JAICIM01. Next base: position 12,728 of record JAICIM010000078.1, read on the forward strand.
AACTGTTTGTATGGTAGAGCAATTTCGTCTTCATTGTCGCTGGATGCTCCTTACGAACTAGCTTATGCCAATAAAAAACCCCTCGTCCAATACAGGGACGAGAGGAACTCCCGTGGTACCACCCTCTTTAGCCAGATCCACATCATCTCTAGATGCGGCTCTAGCTCGCTCGGTTCTTCGTATTCCGTCGCCTGCTTGCCTGTGCATGATGGGCAATACGCACAACTGGATTACGCCCTTCGTGATAACGGGAAGGTTCCGGCCTGGCCTACTTGCTCTCTTCGGCTGGCGGCTCTGGAGTGATTTTCAGCTGACCCGCTTGCATCCGGTCTCACCATCCCCGGACTCTCTGTATCTTGCCTGGTTGCCTACTCGCTCCGTCATTGCTGATGCGATCTCTATTGACTACTCCCGGCACGCTCAACACGCCTCTGGAAATATCAATGACCACATATGGGTTCATCGTCTGTTTCCTGAAGAGTAGAAAGCGGCTATATTGGAGTATAGCAAGTTTATATTACCATAATAGGTAACAAAATACAACCACTTTTTCTTCCGTAGTATCCTTCCACCCGATTCTTGTAAGATGCAGCATAGTGTTGTTGCAGACAAAAGTTTTTTGACCTTCCCGTTCCTTGACGTACTGTCGCTTTCAATGGTATTGTATTGACAACGTTGTCATGGATGGCAACGAGATAGAATAACAGGCTTCAGCGCGGTGCTGAGCGATACCAGAGGAGGTATGCTTTGAAGCGTAGAACAACGATTAAACTTCTTGGTGGTGTGCTTGGTGGTGCCGTTATTGGCTCTTTTGCATGGTCTGGGGGCGTGCAGGCAGCAGGGGCAAGCAATCGGGATCGGGCGGTTGCATCTTATAATGCGATGCAGAAATATTTTTACAAGCAGGATGGTTCTCATCTCTATTTAGAGCAATATCCTGCGCAATCGGGCGACAATACCTATTCGTACGAGTGGCCGTTTTCGCAGGCTCATATTGCGACGATTGACCTCTCCACGGTTCCCGGTCTGGGACTGGCTTACCGGGCGGCGGTGGGGGACCGTTCGCTCGGGCAGGAACACTATTGGAACACGACTGGGGCCACGGGCGTTGCTGGATACGACTCTTATCCTCGCCCGCCATATGGCAATGGTGGCGATAAATTCTACGATGATAACGAGTGGGTTGGGTTGGCAAAGTTGCAACTCTTCCTGACGACCGGCGATCGAGCTGCTCTGGCGCGTGCCAAAGATATCTTCAAGCTGGTTATCTCCGGGTGGGATACCGATACAACCCATCCCGCGCCCGGTGGGGTATTCTGGACGCAGGCAACGTGGAGCCATGATCGCAACACCGTCTCCAATATGCCGGGGGCCGAGATGGGGTTGCGGCTCTATCAGATTACCAGAGATAAATCGTATCTGGACTGGGCGAGCAAAATGTACGAATGGACCAATACAAATTTGCTTGCACCCAATGGACTCTACTGGGATCATGTCGATTTGAGTGGCAACATCGAGAAAACCCAGTGGAGCTACAACCAGGGCGTTCCCGTGGGCGTCAATACGCTGTTCTATCAGATCACCAGAGATAAGACTTATTTGCAGCGGGCGGAAAGCATTGCCAGTGCTGCTTTAGATTTCTACAACACTGATAACGGCCTGTATTCGCAGCCAGCGTACTTTAACTCGATCTTCTTCAAAAATCTGTTGCTCTTGCAGTCGGCGAATCATAACCAGCAGTATGTGCAGGCGATGCAAGCCTATGCTGATAAGGTCTGGAGCACCTATCGCGATGCAACAACTGGTCTGTTCCGCTTCGATTCCACCAAGCCAACCCAATTGTTGGAGCAGGCCGCGATGGTGCAGATTTACTCTGTGCTATCCTGGTCGCCGGTCAGCTATGGGGTGCTGTACTAGCCGTATTGTTCATCAACTATGTATCCAGGGGGCATATAGTCCCCTGGCAGCTCCGGTCAGCTTTCAAGAGTCCTGCTTTTATCTCCGATCTATTGACCAATCCTCTCATCGGTCGTAAAATGAAGAAAATTCCTGGATTATAAAGAATATCCAGTTTGATAATCAGACGCTAGACCAACAACAGGAATTACGTGCGATTAAGGGTCTCCTTGATCGCACGTAATTCATTTCGGATTTGAAGATATCTTTTGTTATAGTATTGCCGGTTGTTCGACTCTAAAGATCGTAGGGTATGGCTGCCTGCTGGTGCTGGCGAATGAAACCGCGCCGAGGTGATATACTTAGATTTAAGAAAGATCATAGAACAAATGACTCTTCAGTTTTTTTATGAAAGCATTTGTAAACACTCGATTTAATATCGACCGGACTAAAGGGAACGTGTATGTACAACCTGGAAACATTCTATGGACCGAATGCAGGGTATGTTCTTGAATTGTACGAACGATATAAACAAAATCCTGCGTTCGTCGATGAGGCTACGCGCAAATTCTTTGCTTCCTGGTCACCAGATGGGATGACGGCCCCTCGTGCAGAAGAGGCGGCACCGCTCCAGGATCAGGAGATTTCACATATTGTGGCTGCTTCTGCTCTGGCTCATGCGATTCGTGAGCGTGGACATCTTGGTGCGCACCTGGACCCATTGGGAAGCGAACCGCTGGGCGACCCGGCGCTTTTGCCCGAGACCTACGGCTTGCGAGAGGAAGATCTGGCGCAGTTGCCGCCCAGCGTGATTGGTGGTCATGCTGCCGAAGGGGTAAGCAATGCGCTTGAGGCGATCAATGCTCTGCGAGCGATGTATTCTGGCACCATTAGTTACGAGTTTGATCAGGTAAAAAGCCCGGATGAGCGCGGTTGGCTGCGTGATGCGGTGGGCTGGCGTTTATATCAGCAGACACCAGCGCCGAATGAAGCAC
>JAICIM010000549.1 GCA_025928885.1 Ktedonobacteraceae bacterium
CCGACGCGCATGGTCCCGCCTCCGCGCTGTAGCTCCACTTTGCCTGCTCGCGGAGGATTGAGTGCCAGCTGCAACAGCGTATTGAGGGCGCGGGTGCCTGCCTCGCCGCGCGTGGTGGGACAGAGCACCTGCACCTGTTGCACTGGATCGATGCCATGCGCGGGCAGGTATTCACAGACCAGATGGCGGATGCCCTCGGCTCCCAGCGCGGGTTCGGGCGCTTCGAGCCAGAGACAATCGGACGCGCTAAATTTGGTTGTAGGGGTCAGTTGTGGGAACTGGCCGCGATTGATGCGATGGGCATTGGTGATGATGTGGCTGGCCGCTGCCTGCCGGAAGACCTCAGTGAGGCGGGCGACGGGAACCTGTTCGCTCTCAATAATGTCGCGCAAGATCATGCCGGGTCCGACGCTGGGCAATTGATCCACGTCGCCGACTAGCAAAACCTGGGCGTCCGGCGGGATTGCTTTAAAGAGGGAGTGGGCCAGGAAAAGGTCAAGCATCGAGGTCTCGTCGATGACCAGCGCCTCGGCCTCCAGCGGGTTGTCCTCGCGATAGCGAAACTGCATGGTGCCTGGCTCGAAAGCGAGCATACGATGAATGGTACGGGCCTCGTGTCCGGTCATCTCGGCCAGCCGTTGCGCGGCGCGTCCGGTCGGCGCAGCCAGCATGATCGATTTGCCCATCGCCTTCCAGAGCGCGACGATCGTGCGGGTCGTAAAGGTTTTGCCACAGCCCGGACCGCCCGTGAGCACCAGCAGCCGCGAGGAGGCCGCCATCTCCACTGCCTTGCGCTGCTCATCAGAAAGCGCGATCCCTTTTTTTTGCGTATAGCCATCAATCCAGCGCTGCACACGTGCCACATCGACCTCGACGGGGTGTTGGGCGAGGTTCGCCAGGCGGCGGGCCAGCGCAACTTCTGTGTGGTAAAAGGCGGGCGCATAGCAGTGCTCTTGCTCATCATCAACTCGCTCGATGATAAGCTGTTGCGTCTCCGCCATTTTGTCCAGCAGGCCGTTAATGCGTTCGGGATCAACTGGAAATTCGGGCAGGGAGAGTTGCTGGACCGCATGCTCAATCAGTTCAGGGCGTGGCAGGAAGCAATGCCCATCCTCCGAGGCCTGACTCAGCAGATGGAGCAGCCCGGCGGTGTAGCGAAAGTCGGAATCGGGGGCGATGCCGAGGTTGCGGGCGATGGTGTCGGCGGTGATGAAGCCGATGCCGTAGATATCGGTGGCAAGCTGATAGGGGTTCTCTGAGACGACCTCAATGGCTTTGTCGCCGTAGTGCTTGTAGATCTTGACCGCATACGTTGTCGAGACGCCATGCCCCTGTAAAAAGAGCATGACCTCTTTTATTGCTTTTTGCGCCTCCCAGGCCCGCGCGATGATCGCCACGCGTGCCGGACCAATCCCTGGCACCTCTTGCAAACGCTGGTTTTGCTGTTCTATGATATCGAGCGTCTCCAGGCCGAAGCAGGCTACGATGCGTTTCGCCGTCACAGGGCCTATGCCCTTAATCATGCCGCTGCCCAGATATTTTTCCAGACCGGTGAGCGTGGCGGGTTTGGTCTCGTGCGAGTGCATGACCTGCAACTGCTGACCGTATTTGGGGTGGTCGCGCCAGTATCCTTGCAGGCGCAGCGTCTGACCGGCATGAATGTCGGGGAAATTCCCAACGATTGTGACCAGATCCCGCATGCCGGCAGCCTTGAGACGTGCCACCGTGTACCCGGAATCCTCAGCGTGGAAAGTCACTCGCTCCACAATCCCTTGCACTGTCTCCAATGGCGGGGTGCCAGCAGCAGAAGTATCAGATGATGAACGTGTCAACGATCTATTCCTCTATGCAAGCTGTTTCATATTGCTCTATTATAGCACAATTAATGTATGCTACCAAAACTCTCTCAAGATATGGCCTTGAGGCGGCTTGTGTCCAGGATGGAGTCGGGCAAGCTCAACAGGTTGTAAAAACGGTTAGAATTAATGAGTTGCGACGTTTTTGACGATCCAACGCAGTATACCGGGGTTTTCACCGTCGCCGATGATGCTTTCGTGCAGTTCGGTAGCCAGTTGCTGGTCGATATTTTCGCCATGAGCTAGCTTATTGCGTTTCTGTGAAATTGCTTCGTTGCAGAGACGTTGAGCAATAGTTGCGAATTCGGCGACATTGCCGCTGGAATCTTTGACGCGCTGGCACAACTGGTTCCAGTTATACTGCTCCTTGTAGAGGCGGTTCTGATAGATATAAGGGATGGTGCCAAGCGTAAATTCGCGCTTCATGGCATACAGGTCTTTACAGGAAGTGTAGAAGCGCCGTTTGAGTTCGCTTTCCAGTGTACGGCAGTATTGGACGGCTGGTGCTGCCCAGTCGGGAAGGTCGATTTTCTTAAAAGCTTTCCAGATATATTCGCCGCTCACGAGCGATTTGCGGCTGGCCTCGCTCAGACAGCTTGGATGGGTGTCCCAGTGCGTATTGAAGATCCAGCGTTCGAGTTCTTCCTCGACATCCTTTGTATCGGCGAATTGCGCGACATAGCGTTCGGTGGTACGAGAGATGGCATTGAGAATGCGAGTACGGATAACCTCCGCACGTTCCTCATCGCCGTTTTGTTCGGCCTGCCGTAGGAGAACCTGCCCACGCTGGCGTAGTTTAGCACATTGTTGAGCAAGTTGCTCGTCACTGATTGCGCGAGCGACAAAAGGAGGGAGTATAGGTTGCTCCATCACATGGCAGAGGTGTGGATTTTGCAGGCAGTCAGTCTCGGCATGAACAAGGTCGGAGACCTGCGGGCCTATGTGGGGCTTGCGGCAGAGGATCAGGGGTGTACTCTGCGTATAGTTGTCCGCATTGATGGTGTCCTCGTCAAGCATAATCCCCTGGCAGACAGGTGCCGGGCGTTCTGGGAGATGTTCAGCCGCCAGGTCAAGGAGGGTACGCAGGCGTTGTTGTATGAGAGAGAACGCTTGTGTTGGTTCTAGTTGGTAGAGGTAGATGGATTGAGGTGAAGCACTAACCGCTTGATACTGCTTGCCAGCACGCCGGATGAGGCGAATACCCTGTTCGTCGTCGAGCTGCGTGGGCAGATGAGGGAAAAGGAGTACGCCGAGTTGTGCCTGAAGCAGGGTCATATCTCCGAGGAGTTTTTTAACGGGGAGATGCGTAGTATCACCGTCGAGATTGCCAAGATAGTATTTGGCGTCGAGCAGAACCGGCGGTTCGCGCCAGATCAGTTGTCCCGCATGGCGTATTTCCAGCGGCTCGGCCCGCTCAATGGCGTAGTCGGGTCGGGTCGCCGGACTGTTTTGCCAATCGCTCTCATAGCTACTCACGGTATTGAGCTGGCGATTGTAGTGCAGGCGAAAGCGGCGACCTTGCCAGCAGAAGATGCATTGTAGTTGATCCGTTGCTACCTGTATGTCCTGGCTCTCGACACTCTGCTCGTCTGCTAATAGGTGCAGCAGTTCCAGAGCGATCCAGAGTTCATACAGCCAGGCATCGCGTTTGTTGTTGTCTCGCTCGTCTACGAGTGCAAAGGCGTTGAGATCGGGCGCACGACCAATGCGGAAGTGCTGGAAGCGTTGCCACCAGGCGAGCAGATCGCGGTAAGGGCTGGCTCCTGGTGGTAAATGGGTTGAGACCTGATAAGAGAGTTCCTCCAGGTCGATTTGTCTGGCCTGCCCGGATAGCAACCGGGCATAAGGCGCAGCTAGTTCGAGTTCAGTTTGCTCTTCTGCACGAATAATGACGTTCTTCTCGTGGGTTGTCAGTTCCTCGTCGCTAAAAGGTTCGTCTTGCGTGTGTTGCAGTTCGTGCAGGTAGCGTTGGAGAATAGCGACAGTGAGCAGGTTCTCAGGCGTTTCCAGGCTGCGCTGGCGCAGGCGGGTGGAGAAGTGCATGGGTGGTTGACCCGGGATCTCATTCCAGGAGCGTTCAAGCGTGCGGCCCCAATCGATGTTGCCCCGCAGGGGAGGATGCTCGATGAGGCGATGATGGTCCGCCTTGAGGCTCAATGAGCGACGAATGCGAGGTAGGATGTCGTCAAGCAACTCATTGCTGAGCGCGTAGAGCTTGAGGTAGCGGTCGTATTGTTGCCACAGCGGGTCCTGTGACAGTGCGCTTCCAGTGTAAAAGAGACGGAACTGATTGCGAAAAAGCGGCTCGTCGTGCTGTAGAAGCAGGCGCATGACGCGTCGTTGCAAGTGCTGTGACCAGGCCCACGCCTGAGATATCTCTTGCTGTTCCATCAGCATATCATCCTTTCTACAGTCCCCGTTCGGCTTTGAATGTGCGAAGGCGGCGCGTGAATTGTGGCAGGGCGTGACGTTTTCGCGTGAGATGGAAGAGACCGGCCAGCCGCTCGGGTGGAATGATGGGTGAGGGCTGCGACGCGATGCGTTCGATTTCGGCGTCGGAGAGATACGGGTCTCCTTGCTCGTTGGTGACGTTACCAAAAGCGAGTAGATGGCGGTACAGGCGATTGTGCGTGGTTGCTCCCAGGTCGTTCAAGTGGCGTTGCAGGTTTTCCTGGAACACGTCTGGTTCACTCGTCAGATATAGGAGCAGGACCGTCAGTTCGTCGGGGAGCAGGACTTGCAACTGGTCGGCGACAGTATCGCAGAGCGCGGCGTCGAGGGCCTGGAGCCACTGATTGTGTGTCGTATAGTTTTGCAGGATTCCGGCGATGAGCATATGGCGCATCAGGGTGATGGCCTGAGCCGTGCCTAGCTGACGATAGATGCGGATCACCTCGAAGATATCCCAGGCTGCTTCAAAGGCTCCACGAAACGCTTGATCCTGCTCGTCACCCCAGAGTATGGAGTACGCGCCGACCTCATCGGGGCC
>JAICIM010000706.1 GCA_025928885.1 Ktedonobacteraceae bacterium
CGCGCGACTTTATCGCGCTCCTCCCGGCTTGTGAAACGGCCCCAGGCGCGATAAAGTCGCGCGGCTACGACATTTGGTCCGTTTCCTCAATCGGGCAAGAGGCGCGATAAAGTCGCGCAACTACGAATTGATCCGTTTATGAAAGAGAATTTTCATTATCGCGCAATCCTGCTTTTTCGGGAATTGCGCGATAAAGTCGCGCGGCTACGACCTAAATTAGCTGGGGTTGTCCCATTCGCGCCCATCCTTTTCAATCAGCTCCTCGGCCTGCTGCGGTCCCCATGTGCCAGATTGATAGGGATAGACGGTATCTGCGGGCATCTTCTTCCAGGCGTTGGTGATGCTATCGATAATGCGCCACGACGCCTCGATCTCATCGCGCCGAATGAACAGGGTTGAATCTCCGAGCATGCAATCGGCGATCAGGCGCTCATAGGCTTCGGGCGATTGAATCCCGAATGCAGTACTATAAGAAAATCCCATATCGACAGAGCGTAAATTGCGTTCTGCGCCCGGCACTTTCGCCCCGATCTTCAGCGAGATGCCCTCATCCGGCTGGATACGCAGCGTCAGACGGTTTGGCATCAATCCGCGCGTCTCATCCGGCTTGTACAACAGATGTGGTACACGCTTAAACTGGATCGTCACCTCAGTGCTGCGAGTCGGCAGGCGCTTTCCGGTGCGAATATAGAAAGGCACATCCTCCCAGCGCCAGTTCTCGATAAAGAGCTTCAACGCCACATACGTCTCGGTCGTGGATTGAGGACTCACGCCCTTCTCCTGCTTATATCCGTTGACCGTTTGCCCATCCACAATGCCCGGCGTATACTGTCCCCGCACGGTCTGCTGCACCACCTCTTCCGGCGTCAACGGCTGGATCGCCCGCAACAGCTTGACCTTCTCGTCGCGCACCGCTTCGGCATCGAAGGCCACTGGCGTCTCCATGCCTGTGAGACAGAGTACCTGCATGATGTGGTTCTGGACGATATCGCGAATGGCCCCTTCACCTTCGTAAAATTCCGCTCGCGTGCCAATACCAAGACTCTCAGCAACGACGATCTGCACATGATCGATGTAGTTGCGGTTCCAGAGCGGCTCGAAGATCCCATTGGCAAAGCGAAAAGCCAGGATGTTCTGCACCGTCTCCTTCCCCATATAGTGGTCGATGCGATAAATCTGTTGCTCTTTGAAAACACGGCCCAGATCGCGATTCAACTTTTGCGCCGACGGCAGATCATGTCCGAATGGCTTCTCAATGATAATTCGCGCCCAGGTCTTCTGGCTGTTATGATTAGCGCTATGTTCACGATCCAGACCAGCCTCCCCCAGATGCGCAATGATTCCGGGATCAGTCTCGGGGGGAGTTGCCAGATAAAAGATGCGGTTGCCACCCGTCCCCTGCTCACGATCGAGCTTTTCCAATAATTGCGCCAGGCGCGTATAACCATCTTTATCTTCAAAGGTGGATTGGCAATAGAACAGACGCTGGGCAAAGGCTTGCTGGGCCTCACTATCCAGCTTATCGTCTTCCTCCATATACTGATTGACAGAATTTAGAGCCATCTCGCGCCACTGCTCGTCGGACAATGGGCGGCGTGCAAATGCCACTATACAAAATCCCTGTGGCAAGGGATGGTCGTGCGTCAAATGAGCCAGGGTGGGAAGTAACTTGCGCTGGGCAAGGTCGCCGGTCGCGCCAAAAATGACCACAGCACAAGGATCAGGCTTTCGTCCATCCTGCCAGATAGAGTGTTGCTTGAGCGGCTGTTCCACTGGTGCCTGTTGTGTCATAAGATCTTCTCCTCAGCAGAAATTTTACTGTCTTCACTAGTATATTACGTACAACCGACGCCTGTCAGATAATTTTTGCCGATCCTCCTACATTTTGCATAGCGCCTCCCCTGAGTGTTGGAGCGGTGCGAATGAAGGCAGCCTCATTGGACAAACCATTTGGGGAAACGGTATGCTAAAGAGCAGAGGGAAACACATCGTTGTCGTTACCAGTATCGCAACAGGAGAAGACACAGATGGGCGTGCTTTCAGGTATTCGCGTCATCGATTTTACGCGCGTTGTTGCCGGTCCCTATTGTACGATGATGTTAGGGGATCTCGGCGCGGAGGTTCTCAAAATCGAGTCACCGCAAGGAGACGATACTCGCAAATGGGGACCGCCCTTTGTAGGAGATGAAAGCGCCTATTTTCTCGCCATCAATCGCAACAAGAAGAGCGTCTGCCTCGATTTGCGCACCGGAGAGGGACAGGAGGCCGCACGCAAACTGATCATGACAGCCGATATTGTCATTGAGAATTTTCGCACCGGAGTAATGGAACAGCTTGGCCTGAGCTACGACGAACTGCACCCACACCATCCCGGCCTGATCTATTGTTCGATCTCCGGCTATGGGCGCACCGGCCCCTATAAAGATCGGGCGGGCTACGATGTGATCGTCTCGGCGATGGGTGGGCTAATGGGCATTACCGGCACGCCAGGAGGGCTACCAGTAAAAACAGGGGTTGCGCTCACAGACGTTGCCACCGGCCTCCACGCTTTCTCCAGCATCCTGGCCGCGCTCTACCATCGCGAACGCACCAGCCAGGGCCAACGCATCGATATTTCGCTGCTCAGCGTAGAACTGGCATCTCTAATCAATGCCGCCAGCAACTATCTGATCGGCGGCGTGATTCAGGAACCGCAGGGCAGCGCTCACAACTCCATCGTTCCCTATCAGGCATTCAAAGCCTCCGATGGCTATATCCTCATCGGCGCCGCCAACGATAGGCTCTTTGCTCGCCTCTGCCATGCTCTGAATCATCCCGAATGGAGCGATGATCCTCGCTTCGCCACCAACGAGGCACGCGTCCAGTATCGCAACATACTTCTACCAGCATTGGAGGCGGTGATCGCAACCGACACGGTGGCTGCGTGGGAACAGAAGCTGGAGGCCGCCGGCGTTGCAGTTGCCCCCATCAATCGCATGGATCAGGTATTTCAAGATCCGCAGGTTGTTCATTCTCAACAGGTCGTGACGATGACCCATCCTACCGCCGGAGAGATACAGCTCGTCGGCCCAGCAGTCACCTACAGTCTGACCCCCGCCGAGATGACAACGCCACCTCCCAGACTTGGCGAACATACTGAAGAGGTCTTACAGATGATTGGAGAAGAAAATATTTCGTAGTCGCGCGACTTTATCGCGCCCGTGGCCCGTGTGGATGGTGAACC
>JAICIM010000633.1 GCA_025928885.1 Ktedonobacteraceae bacterium
ACGGCGCATGGCGGCGCATTCCTCTATCCCGGCCTCGCCAGAGCACTTATTCGCGCCTATCTCGCTCCGCAAACTCCCGCCAACCTGTCCTCAGCCACGCCCAGCACGCCTCTTGATGTGCTTACTCCACGCGAACGAGAGGTCCTCGTCCTGGTCGCTGAGGGCAGCACCAATCAGGAGATCGCCAATCAGCTGATCATCAGTATCAAGACCGTACAGGCCCATCGCGCAAACATGATGGAGAAGCTCGGCTTGCAGGACATCACCCAGCTTGTCCGCTTCGCCATTGCTCACGGCCTGATCACGTCAGAATTTTGATGCAAGCAATCCACTATTCCCAGATACATCATAGCAACTCAGTTAAATAAAAACATTTTCATATAGATAATAGCTGATATATAGAAAATATCGGTCATTTTCTATTGATTCTCAATAGCGAGATATGCTATCATCGCTTCAATTATCACGTGTGTAAATTGAAGGGGGAAACGTCCACGCATGCAATTCATCAGACAAAAACAGCAGGTTGCCGTCTGCCCTCAATGCGATAACATCGTACGCATTGACGCGGAAGTGTGCAACATTTGTGGCAAGCGTCTCAGAGCAGGCAAAGCGGCCTCACATATCCCGCCTACGCCGCTCACCACGCCGCTGCCGGCCCAGATGCTGCAAGATCTGGCGGCTACGCTCACAGTCCGGGAAGAGGCAGACGAGGAAGAATACGAGGAAGATGAGGAGGAGTATGATGAGGAAGAGGAGATAAGTATTCAAGATGAGACCCCACCATTACCAGCGACGCCGGCTGAGATCCTGCAAACGTTGCAGCAGTTGCAAGAGCAGGCCGCAAAAATGGAGCAGTACTTTCCAGCAGACATGCCCGACAAAGTGCAAAAATTGAGCGCCTGGCGTAAACAACTCCAGCGAGCCTCTACCTGTGCCGAACTGTTTGATCGTCCACAACTGCAACATATCGAAGCGCAACAACTCCTGAAGTTGCGCCATCATCTGGCCGAGGCAGCTCAGGCGCTCGACTACACGCGCGAATATACAGTCAAGGTCATCGGACATGCGGGCGCGGGGAAGAGTACTCTGCTTGCGGCAATGGTTGGGCGCGATATCTTCCCGCGTATGGCAGGTGGGGCGGTAACGGGGGTCAAGACGCGCATTCGGCTCTGCAACGAGAACGAGTCAGAAGAGATGCGCGTGCATTTTCTGACACGCACCGCCTTCGCAGAGGTGCTTAAACAGACGCAACAGGGCATTCAACAGACCAGCAATCCCCGTCAGCGCGAGATGCTGGCAGGAGAGCTTTCCATCCTGCTCAGAGCCAGCGAAGCATACGCCGACCGCTATCTGCGCGAAGAGCCGCTGATAGAGATCATTCCCTGCCAGGGCTGGAAAAGCGAAGGCAACCGCTATATTGAGGAACCGGCACGCGACAGCAAAGAACCGCATCTCATCCGCCTCGTTGATTTCGTTGAATACACGGTCCATGCAACGCCACACTCATTGTTGCCACCGGGCAGCGTCCTTGTCGATCTGCCAGGAGGCTCGGCGGGCCAGCTTCGCCACGACGCCATCTTGCGCGAGGAACTCAACGACGTTGACGCCATCATCCTGGTGATCGGCAACAATCGCTTTGGCGACGATGACCGCACGCTGCGCATCTTTGAGCAGGTCAAACACAAAGTCTTACAACATCGCTCCCCCGAAATAGCCGCTCAGATGGTCTTTCTCGCTGTGACCCATTGGGATGAGATCACCTCAGCCGCCAGCCTGGAAAAAGCGCTGGGGAGCCTGCGCTCTCTGCTGCGCGACCTTCCCACCAACTACAGCAATGTCCATCGCCACGGACCCAATAACGACTATTTCTTCTACCCGTTGCGCAGCCTTGACGCGCTCTTTGCGACGCTGGGAGCCGAAAAACAGGCGATGGACGATGATCGTATTCAAGAGGGCCGGGATTACGTCGGGCGCGTGCTAAGCGTTTATCCAGAACTGCTCCAGATTGATCCCAGGTTGCCTAAAAACGCCAATGCTCAGGATTTCCAGAAGGTCTCAGTGAAGCAACACGAGGCGATGCTGCGTTTCAGCGGCCTGCCCGGCCTGATGCATGACCTCCAGTGCTTCCTGACCAGCAATCGCTATGAAGTCCAGCTCCGTCAGGCCGAAACGCAGATCGCAATGGCGCTGCAACATCTGGAAGATCTCAGCTGGGAGCATCTGAATACACAGGGCATCCATAGCCGCGACCTCGACGAACTGCAACAGGAGATGCATTTGCGCAAAAGCAAGCGCGGCGCAACCCGCTTCGAACTGCTGCAAAAGCGCACAGGCGAGATGCATGTTGCCTGGGGAGAGGCACTCAGGCAATTTGATGCCGTCATTAGCAGCGAGAACAATCCCTTCCATCACTCCCTGGCAACGACACACGAGCGGGCAGCCCAACGTATCAAGCTGCGCATCATGCAGGGCCATTTCGATCATTTTATCAAGGTCAACAACCGCATCCAGGGCGACTCGCCTGCAATGGAGATTGGACGGCGCTGGGTCGATATCGATGGCTGGAACCTGATTAAAGAACTGCGCTCCAGCTTCAGCGCGGCCCTGGAACGCGAACTGAACGAGCCAGCCCGCACGCTTGCTGAAGCCTTTCTCGTCCCCATCGCATACAAAGAGGAAATCGACGGCACGCTCGACATTACGCGCATCTCGCTGGGCGAGGTCGGCGGCGAACTGGACGAGATTGCGAAAAACTATAATAAGCTGAAGCGGAGCATCCGCGACAAGGCACGCGATATCTGCCTCTACGTCAGCATGGCTGAACTGCTGAACGAGGAGAAATACGCACCAACCAAAGATGCTCCCGCCGTCAGTTCGTTGTATCGTCTGGTCTCGTCTCAGGATCGGCCCGAAGAGATTATTCAGCAGGCCCGCCAGTTGATGGGACCGATTCTCGACGTGATCTGTGGCAATCTCGCCCACTGTACAGAGCGGCGCATCGCCCATCTCTTCCGCTACGAACTGGACAAGCTGGAGACGCGCCAGGTCTACGATGCTGATCGGCTGGATACCCTGCCAGCCAGCGTGCCTGGAGCCTTCTCCGATCTCATCAATAGCCTCTACAGCCTGCTAACCGAGCGCATCCTCACATCGGAAGCGCTACGGCAACAGCTCGATCATTTACAAGCGCAACGTGAGGCAGATGTTGATCGCTGGGTAGAGCTGCTCGGCGACACTGAAACGCTGCGCATAGCCTATCGGCAAAGTTAGCACACATAAAATAAGCAACGAGAACCAGTTCAAGAACCGGTCTCTCGTTGCTTATCCCCTTGACGGGACCCCGTATGGTGATTACAAAAGGCATCGCCCCCCAGGGGTGCCTCAATAGCATGCATTCTAATGAAAACGCCTACGGCTCCCCCCAGAGCATTCGTAAACGCGTATTCGTTCCCCATTCGTAATGTTAGGGCATGATAGAGAAGATCTGGTTGACGGCGTGTTAAGATTTCATTAAGATTCATCTGAACGTCCCCATTCCAGGTTGAGAAACCTCCATCATCATCGCTTGCTTCCTTAAAAGAGCAGCGTGCCAACCACGATCCCAGCCACAACCACCAACACTATGTAATCAGCTCTGCCCAGAGCCGACTCGTGCAGAGGCGTTTGCCGCCCATCGATATCGTAGCCACGTGCCTCCAGCGCCGTTGCAAGCTCGGCAGCACGACGCAACACACTACGGATCAGTGGCACAAAAAGCATTGCCATGCTCTGCAGGCGCTCCCGAATCGTCCCATGCCCGGGATCAGCGCCACGCGCCATCTGTGCTTTGACCAGATGCTCAACTTCTTCTAGCAGGCTGGGAATGAAGCGCAGGGCCAGCAGCGCCATCAACGAAAAATCATCGACTGGGAGCTTCAAGAGGCGCAGCGGCGACAATAACATCTTCAACCCCTCCACCAGCGCCACAGGAGATGTGGTCATCGTCAGCAAGAGCGAAAAGGCAAAGAGGCTGAACAGAGCGGCAGAGACGCTCACCAGGAGCCATAC
>JAICIM010000022.1 GCA_025928885.1 Ktedonobacteraceae bacterium
GATGTGCCACCGCTTCAAGAGCAACCGATGGTCAGCAAAGCGGCGCATCAAGAGTATGCTCGTATCACCGCCAAGCTAGCAGCGTATGACGGGCGGCGCTCCGCTACTCACTCTATCACGCTGGATAAAGAACCAGATAAAAAATCGTCGCCCGTCCTGGCCGGTCTTATTTTTATCATTCTCGTCCTGATTATTATCGGTGGCATCTTCGCAGCCTTTCGCCTCTTCATGTAAAGATTTGCCCTGCTCACGCTACTTCTTTTGGAGAAGAAGTGGTATAATTGCTGAAGATACAATGGTTCACGCATAGCTCTATTGGATCAATTTCTGCAATTACTTTGATTGTGCTTGAGTAACCAGGAAATAATACATGTCGAACGTCCATGTACGCTCCCATAAAGATATCCTCTGGCTCATCCTCGATAAACCTCCACTCAACACGCTCACCGCTGTGATGCTTGATAAGCTCAACGCCGCCATCCATAAAACTGCACAGCGCTCTTCTCGTCTCGTGGTGATTACGGGAACGGGCGAACGAGCTTTCTGTGCTGGCGTTGATATGCCTGACGACGATGAACGACACCGCCAGGATCTTCTACGCGCCGCCAGAGAGACCGAAGCCGCGCTCGATCAGCTACGCCAACAACATATCCCACTAGTCTCACTGGTCAAAGGAAGCGCGTTTGGAGCTGGCTGCGAACTGGCCGCGCTCTGCGATGTCGTGATTGCTCGGGAAGACGCCCACTTCCGTCTCCCCGCCGTAAACGCCAGAGTCTTCCCCTCCGCCGTCTCCACCTACCTCCCCGCTTTGGTCAGTCAGGAACATTCCACCCGCCTCATGCAGAGCGGCGAGACGCTCGATGCACAGGAGGCAATGCGCCTGGGGTTAGCCCATCAAGTTTTGCCTGCCCACCATTTTCTCAGCAATACCGAAGAGCTGCTGGTGATGCTGGCAACCGTTGGCTCCCCGATGTAATCGGTTTTGAATGGATATATGAAAACGATAGAGGATATGGTATGTCTTTGTTGCATTTATGGTATGCACGTATAAAAGATGATTATCAGTTAACACTCCTTGTCATTTGTGGCCTGCTGTTTGGCGTAACTGGCCTGTTTTATGTGCTGCTGGGCTGCCTGCCCTCCGGCGATGAACCGCACTATCTGATCATCAGTCAGACGTTGCTCAAGTATCACTCGCTCAATGTGATGCAAGATTATACTCATCGCGATTATTTCCAGTTCTACCCCCTGCTCATCGAACCACATATCACCTATAACGCGCTGGGACAGGTCTTGCCGCTACATAATATTGGCGCTCCCCTGCTCTGGCTACTCCCTTTCGCTCTGCTGGGACGCCTGGGCGCGGTCTGGTTTATCGCGCTCGTCACGGTGCTGCTGATCATCATCCTGTATCGGCTGCTTCTGCTCATGGGCATCAGCAAACAAACAGCATTCCGCGTCTGTCTGACCTACAGCATCGCATCGCCGTTCTATATCTATTCCCATCTAACATTTGTTGAGCCAATAGGTGCGCTGGCCTGCGTCTACGCGGTCTATGTGCTATGGCAACCAAAGCTCTCCTGGCAAACATTAACCGTCAGTGCTGTGCTGCTTGGCATCCTGCCCTGGGTACATATGCGTCTGGCTCTGTTAGAGATCCCGCTCACCATACTGCTGCTCGGCAAGATTTACCAGCGCTACCGCTTTCGCAACTGGCACTACTATATCGCTTATCTGTTGCCGCTGCTGATCCTGTCGCTGGCCCTGGAGATCTACAGCTATCAGGTCTGGGGAACGCTCAATCCGGCGGCGAACCAGATTAACGGCAATAGCAAGCCGTTTGAGGTCATGCCTTTTCTGGGAATGGTGGGGATGTTCTTCGATCAAGAGCACGGCATTCTGCTTAACTTCCCGATCTTCCTGTTGCTACTGCCCGGCATTCTGCTCACATTAAAAAGGCGCTTCGTAAGCTACCATCTGCTGGTGCTGGTGGTCTCACTACCCTATATCGTGGCCTTCACCTCGTTCCGCCACTGGTCCGGCGGCTGGTGTCCTCCCGGTCGCTTCCTGCTCACACTGCTCCCGCTCTTTGCATTCTATCTGGCCTATGCGTTGGAACACGTAGACGCGCTATGGTCGCGCATCCTATGGTGTATAGCGCTCTGCTACGGCTTTGTCTATTGCCTCCTGTCGCTGCTGCCACCCCACAACGGCTTTAATGCTGAATCTGGCGTCAACGGCACACTGGCCTTTATACAAATCGCTCAGTATCGCCTGACTGATCTTCTCCCCTCGGTCTATGTACCGGGCAAACAATGGCTGCTCTGGCTGTGGGTCTGCGGATATCTGATAGCGGTATGCCTGCTTCTGGCCGCGAAATATCGCCATGAGCTGGCAAGAATGCCTCTCCATCGCCATTGATGGAGAGGGAAAATATATTAACGATAGCCCGGCCTTGAGACCTCGCGCAAGCGTTGCAGAAACGCAACGGCCTCTTCACGAGTGTCGAAAATATTGCTCTGAAAATTATTCAGCACCGCCGAAGTCATAAATTGAATGCGCCTGATCTTTTCCTGCAGCTGCTCTTTTCCGGGTGGGGACGCCTGCGAGTTATAATGGGCGGCAAGATAAAGATCGTTCTCGACCTTCACGCAGACTTTATCCCAGCATGTTTTCACAGATTGTCCCCAGGCCGTGGTCGCATCTCCCCCGATCACCAGCCCCGCAATATCAACCAGCAGGGGCGCACGCTCCAGCCCCCTCTGCTGAAGCACTATCTGTATCTTGCGCGTGCAGACTTGAAAGGCCAGCTCTACTTCAGTAGACGTTTTCATCGCCACATGCGTAATATGCAGCAGCACAGTCCCTGTATAATTATCATAGCTCGCCTCCATGCCGCGCTCGTACTCTCTTTCAAGATCAACAAGCGGGCTTCTGGACTGAAGATTCTGGGGAAAAGGTGTATTTCGTTCGTATTGCGAGCGTCCACGCAAAGACGGCTCTTCATATTTTTGCATCGGAGGAAATGTGCTTCCTGTGACTCGATTGGCTTCATTGCTCGACAATTGCCAGATAGGATCTTCACGCTTCGCAAATTCGGACAAACGGTCGTCTGGATAATTTTGCGTCTGCATGGGCGGTAACGTATCAAATGATAATTGCGCGGGGGCAGTATCTGTTCCTGCCTCCAGCACAGCCTCGTCTACCAGAGGAGGCCGTTTCGCAAAAACCACAATCAGCGTTACAACAATAAAAATAAGCAGCGCGGCAGCCAGAATGATATAGATCATAGTACTTCTCCAACGTAGTAGTATCGTGAAACAACAAGAGCGTGATAGCCGCGAATTCAACAGTTTGTAGTAAAATAGTATCCTGGGTGAGGTTACGGTACTCTATAAAAAAGTAACAGATCGTTCAGTATACGTCAATATTTCTATGTAGATCCTCAAATTTCTTAATGCATTTTTTATATTCGCTATTTCCAGGTATTTCACGTTTCTCTTGTGTAATTTAATCACATGCTACACAGACATACAGCGAGGATCTGGTGATATGCTCCTCCCTGTCTATGTATTTTTATTGCGTAGCTTGCTTGACCAGACTGATACAGTTGTTACTATACCTCCCATTATCAAAGAGAGGTGTGTAAGCAAAGCAAAGAAGAGAGAAGGTATAAAAAGTTGTAGCAATCCTCCTATGCAGGCAAGGCCAGCAACAATCTGGAGTAGCCGATGATCTCCTGAGAATTTACAGCGGGCTGACCACCAGAACATAATGAAGACGCCCCAGACAATGAACAGTACAAAAAGTACATCAGGAAGCTGAGAATTATACATATTTTCATTCCAGCTCTGAAAAACCTGGGAGGGGGCCGCCAGAGAGTTTGCTCTTACAAAGTAAAATGCTGTGCAAAAAATGATATTCATGAGCACAAGAAAACGATCTCCCCTCGTAAATGAGAGTCGCCGTCTGCCGAAAGCAATCATCGTCAAAAAGGCAAAGTAGATCATTACAAACAGCGCGGGAGCATCTCCTCCTGAAAGCTGCTGGAAAAAAATTGGTCCTCCCGGTAAATAGAGTCCCGCCAGCATTACACAACCAACAGTTGTTATGATGACCATCATACGTGTATGCCAAAAAGGAATGCGAACAAGCCATGAAGCGTGCCGATTGAACCACCCGAACATCTTCTCAAGCGGTTCGAGTTGGCAAACCAGGGGAAGCAGCAGCACAACGAGGGCAATTGCAAGGCCAGAGAAAACCAGACCGCTCAAACTATATGCTACCAACTGGCCGATCCCAAAGAGCATACCTCGTAGTTCTAACACATTTTCGTGCAGTGCTGAACGTTCCCAGAGAAACGTTTGCATCTGTGCGCAGGCAAAGGCAGACAGGAAGAGGACAGCATAATCCCAGAAGGTGAATTTTCCAGGAAAGCGCGGGAGCAGCAAACGCAGAAGTATGAGAAGGCTTGCAGCAATCAGTAGATAGGAGACGCTCCAGTTCGACGTGAGCAAATCACCAATACTATCAACCATGAGAGGTGCGCTGGTAGCCATCCCCATGCCACCGTACAGAAAATTGATCATGCCAGTACTCGTAAAGGACAAAACAAGCAATGGCAGGCAATTTATATGTGGGAAGCGATGTAGAAAAGGAATGGAAAACGGCAGCCCAGCAGCTATAATCAATGCTATTGCACTGTTTATATCATAAACGGTGGTTACCGACGACAGATAATAAGTCGCGGATGGAGCAATCTGAAGGATCTCTTGCGCTCCATAAGCCCATTGAAAAGTTGCAAAACATAGGGCTACCACAAACAGAATCAGCCAATCTAACCAGATGCGTTTTTTCGCTGAGAGCAACAAAGCACACATCGCTGCACAGACCAGGGTACCGACGAAAATAGTGTTCATCGATCCATATACATCCTGACTTATGCCGAGAAACGACAGAGTTGCTAGCTCTTGCCCACCTCCATAAGTATACTGGAGCAAGGCACCCACTCCCGCTAAAGCGGTCAGAGCGATTCGGCTTTGCGCAGCCACATAGGCGTGTGGTTGGAAACAAGCGAGCAGAGCCGTCCCAACAATAATTATCCCCACAATCTGGTAGAAGGTAAGCCGAAACAGCACCTGCTGTACAGATGGCAGAGTTGATAGAGCCAGGCACGTAAGAAAAAGCAGCAGTTTTGTCAGGTTAAGGGCGCTATGCGCCTGGGTATACTTCTCATCGATCCATTGACTAAAGGCAGTGCAGGCAAACAAAGACATAGATAAGAAGCAGAAAATCACAAAATGCGAGGAACCACCAGAGAAAGAAAAGGCTTCGATACCACCGCAAAGCATGGCAACAAACCATGCAAACAGCAGGATGAGAACACCACCACCACGCAAGGAAGGAGAAAAGGTCGCAGCGATTGTAGCCAGACTTGCTTGCACAATATTCTGAGTACCAAGACGCTTATAGTATTCCAGCACCCAGAAGAAAGGGTCCAGCACACGACGCGGCTCAGGTGTCAGTTGATTACCCCCTATGAGAGGATGACCGGTTGCAGAGATTACCGTAAAACGGGTTGTAATACTCTTATCATCCAGCATATGCAACATGGATGGCCCACCTGGTAATTTCTCTTCCACCCATGCTCTAGTAGCATCGCTTATTGCCTGCATCTGGCCCAGGTAGTTATCTATGTTCGCTTCTGTTATCTCAACACGCTGTTGCTGATCTCTTAACGCGACATAGGTTGTATCGCTGTTAAGATAGGTATTCAATTCAAGGGGCAAGTCATTTATAAGCAGATCGGCCTTGCTAAACACAATGATGAGATGTCGCCGCGCTTTTTTAAAGTTGACCCCGCAGGCTTCCAACGAACTAATGTAGCGGGCCACCAGATCGCTGACGCGCTCACCATCATCGATCAAATCAGACAGACTCAGTAACATAACGGTGACCGGAGTATGCTGAAGGAAAGGGATCTCCTTCACATTGATATTGAGCTGGTAAAATTGTTCACCTGCATGATCCATCAACACCAGGAAACGCGATCCCCAGCGCGGCATGTGCATCAGCGACATAATATACACTTCGTTCTGATCGCGACCCCGCCTGGCAGTGGATTCTGGCATGACCCCCTGCACCCGATCGGTCAGTAAGATCCGCTGATGATCCAGATCCAACTGAGTGATGGGGCGCGTGTAGAAGTTCGATGCCTGCCATGCCCGATCCATATCGTAGAGATGCAACCGCAACATATCCAGAAACGTCGTCTTGCCCGCTTCGGTTAGCCCAAACAATTGCACGAAGACAGGAGGCGCATTTCTACATTCACGAATATAGGTCAACGGAATTACATAATGACATTCTTCACAGGGTACGTCTTGCTTCATTGACGACCTGAGAGGAAGGCGATTCAGGCAGCGCGGGCAATAGACATAAGGGCCTTCGATAAAATCCAAAATTCGATTCAACATAACCACGTCCTCAACTTTTTTCGATCAGCAGTTTACAAACCGTTTTGTTTATACAACTCCAACACCCAGAAGAAAGGGTCCAGCACCCGGCGCGGCTCAGGCGTCAGTTGATTGCCCCCTACGAGAGAATGCCCGGTTGCAGACATCACCATAAATTGGGTCGCAATCCCCTTATCATCCAGCATGTTCAACATAGCCGGTCCATTGCGTACGTTTCCTCTGACCCATTCCCTGGTCACATGGCTCATATATGCCATCCGCTTCAGATATCGATCCATATATGCCTCATCCAATCCAAAACCTGGCGCAGGATTGCGCAGCGTCATGTAAAGTGTATCTCTGCTGAGATATTCCCTCAATTCAGAAGGCAGGTCATTTATGAGCAGATCAGCCTTACTAAACACAATGATGAGGTGTCGCCGCGCTTTTTTAAAGTTGACCCCATAGGCTTCCAACGAACTAATGTAGCGGGCCACCAGATCACTGACAAGTCCACCATCATCGATCAAATCGGACAGGCTCAGTAACATGATCGTGATTGGAGTGCGCTGAAGAAAAGGGATCTCCTTCACATTAATGTTGAGCTGGTAAAATTGTTCGCCTGCATGATCCATCAATACCAGGAAGCGCGATCCCCAGCGCGGCATGTGCATCAGCGACATAATATACACTTCGTTCTGATTGCGGTCTCGTTTAGCGGTGGCTTGCGGCATGATCCCCTGCGCCCGATCGGTGATCAGGGTACGCTGATGATCCAGATCCAACTGGGTGATGGGACGCGTGTAGAAGTTCGACGCCTGCCATGCCCGATCCATATCGTAGAGATGCAACCGTAACATATCCAGAAACGTCGTCTTGCCTGATGCCGTTAGCCCAAACAACTGCACAAAGACTGGCGGCACCTGCTTGAAATCACTGATATATGCAAAGGGAATTACGAAATTGCATTCCTTGCAAGCCACATTGTCCGCATTCGTAGGAACCTGGATGCGTTTTAGGCATCTTGGACACTGAATATTAACGAAACCAAACATTCGCATAATAATTCCTTCTCTTTCTATCTGGTATAGAGTGTATGATCCTGTAATGCCTGGAGAAATTCAGGTGCAACATTATTACTCGCAATAGCTGCTTTCGCCAACGCGAGTACCACCTTGCGACTTTGCAGAGATGCAACCCGTTTGACGCATGAGGGTTGTAACAGCTTACCAGCGTTTTGCTGTAGAAGCGCATTGACTACCATCTGAAACTCTTCATCTTTCAATTGCAGGCGCCGAGAAGAATCGTCGTGCTCATCGCCAAAAAAATCTTCCAGCACGTCTGGCAGCGTACCAGCCTCCAATAAAGCCTGGACTGCCTGAGAGAGCAGCTTTTCATGGCTCATAAAAGGCCAGGGCGAACGAGCTTTTATGCTCGCAAGCAGGGCCAGTGGCACATATTGCACCTGCAAAGCAAACTTGAGGATATCTTCCCATCCCTTCCACTCAGACTGCTCATTGATCAGCCAGCGATAGATAATCTTTGCCAGCTCTCGACCACTACATGTACCACTGGCCGCAGTATTTAATCGATCAGTAAGAGATATATGGGCATGCAGCGAGGGAAAAATCGCTTCAACAATCCGCTTTTCTACCACCGTCGTCAGGGCAGCGTAGAAGCGAGCGTCGATCTCTTGCTGATTGACGCGGTAAAAACTTTGTAGCATCTCCTCTTTCAGCGGTTCCCCAGGTAAAGCTCTTTGGGCTTTAAATGCCTCTGCCACTATCTGCCCAACAGCAAGATCTTCCCTCAATTGTTCAAAGCTCTCAACGTTCTGTAGCACAGAAGAGAACCACAACGCATATGCCGATCCACCACCACTTTTTTTCAGCGCAGGCAACTTATGTTCAGCGAGATACATTGGGACAAGGCTGCTATTATTGATTGACCTGATATTCCCAAGAGTCCAGAAACTTCCAGCAGATGGCATGCAATTATCGACGAATGTATCGAATGTACAAGCCGCTCGTTCGGAGGGAGGAAGCAAGATCAACAGGCTGCTTAGAAGCTGGAAAATGGCGTCAGGATGAGCTGCAATCATCAGGATCGACTTCTTTTGTTCACTCAGCAGCGGCGCAGCTTCCCCAATTTCATAAAAAATTTGTATTTCATCTTTTGACCACTCTTGTTCGAGAGGTGCGATTTGAGTTCGTACAGGAACCTGAATCAACTCTGGAGGTGGGGCCGTTCTAAGATATGCAACCAGTTGCCCAACGTTTTCTGTCAACAGATGCATGTTTTCTGCGGCCTCAAACATAGCAAAAGGATCATTATTTACAAGAGCAAAATGCTCTTGACTCACAACAAGTGCATGGACAAGAAAGGCATCCCGTTGATTTCTGTCTATTACATCCTTATCTGGAGCCAGCAGAGAAATACTTTTGGTAAAAACAGCCTGCTTGTTCGCCGTCCAAAAAAATTGATAGCGGTTCATCTCCTGTTTGTTCACCGAGAAACATTGGACCAGCTTCTCAATCTGAGCAATCTCGTCGCCAAGAGAGGGAGATTGATATACGATCTGATATCCACTGTATCCACGAGACGAGTAGTTTTTCTCTACACGTGTAAAAATGACATGCGCAATTTGCACATCTGGCATACTTCATTCCTCCATCACGCCAAAATCGTGAGGTACATTTATCATTTCTTCTATGATTTGCCAGTAATTTGTCTCCGCATAGCCAACCAGCTCCTGCATTTTTTGCTCACCCAGCTCCTGGCCTGATGAAGCAAGCAGCCAACCTGGAATAATTTCCGAGCGCCGTTTACGCTGCTCCTCAAGCACATCGTGAGCAGCAAAAAAGCAAGCCAGGCCGCGTATATAGGCCCGGGAACGGGCAGACTCTTGCTCAGGCGCATAGATCATCAACCATCGCCCCAGGTTGCGAAGGCATTTTCGCTCCTGCCAGCGATCGGCAACGGCACGGAAAATGCGCAACGCCTGAATATAGTAGCTGCCAGCTCGCTCCTTCCCGACACTATCGTAGGCCAGGAGCAGGCCCAGATTATTGAGCACCGTCCCCTCTCCTCGGCGCATACCAAGCTCACGGAACCGCTTGAGAGCCTGATTGTAGCGCTCCTGAGCCATCGCAGGCTGCTCAAGTACGGCATAGACATCGCCGAGGTTCAAAAGCGTCCAGCCCTCTTCCTCTAACAGGTTATTGTCGCAATGGGCAACAAGCGCCTGTTGATAATAGTCCAGGGCTTTTAGACTGCAGGACCGTGCCTCCTCTTTCTGGCGACGGTGCTGCCAGCGTTGCCCCTGTTCATAGCACAAGCGCCCAATGTTGTTGAGCGTGATTCCACGCTGAGCAAAATATCTGTCGGCCTGTTCACAGAGAGACCATGCTTCCTGATAACAAGCTTCTGCCTGCTCCTCTTGCTTGAGAGCACGTCGCACGGTACCCAGATCGTTCAAAGCCTCAGCAATAAGAGCGGCCTGCCCCACCTGACGTAAAAAAGGCAGGGCGCGTTCATACTGCTGCAACGCTGCATACTTTTGCCCGAGCGCGTTCTGGATGTTTCCCATCTCATGATAGACCTGCCCAATGATCTGCGGGTCGGTATGCCACTTTTCCGGGGGAAGCAGGCGCTGATAGAGATCCAGCAGCAAGCGATTGCCTCCCCAACGATGGAGGGAAAAGAAGAGTTGCTCGGAGCACATCAGGTGATAGGCTTCAGCATATTGCTCCGCCTGACAATAATGCCAGGCCATTTCGAGCAATAACCGCCAATCATCTATATCTGGTTGCACAATATGCTGCAAGGAAGAAGAGAAGCGCTCCTGGTAATAGGCGGCAGCGATCCTATGAGCCTGCTGTCTCTGCTCTCCGTCAAGATGCGGTTCGTTCTTTCCCGCCTGGATAAAATCGTTGAGCACTGGTGGCAAACGATACTCAAGGTTGCCTACCGCTTGCACCAGGTCTTGATCGAGCAATACGCGCAGCGCCGTGAGAGCCTGATCGATCGACATAGCGCTCCTGATCTGAACGATCTTATGAACTGCCTGAAAGGTCACGGGCTGGCGATAGATGGCAAAGGCAAGCAGGAGTTCTCGCTGTTCCTGGCTTAATTGCTGCGTATAAATATAATGCAAGATGTTTTCGGCAAGATCGTCGATCAAGAGCTGCTTGTACGAGAGATCCTGCATAAGGGCCGTGAGAGATAAGCTGCGATTCTCCTTGAGCAGATTACGCAACAAAGCCAGCGCCAGGGGATGTCCCTGATAATAGGTGACGGCAAGGGCAAGTTCTTCATCTGTTGCCGCAATCTTCCCCTGGCGCAACAATTGGATTCCTTCAGCCATCGACATCCCTGTCAGCGCTTTGCGCTGCACAAATGCTCCGAATTGCTGCTTCTTGCCGCGCGGATATACACGGCTAGTCAGTAAGACGCGGCTAGCATAGAGTTGACTATTCAGCAATTCCAGCCACTCATCAATCTCCGCATGTTCAGCAGAGGGATAGCGCGTATGTGGATGCAACCAGGTCTCAAACTGATTCAGCACAATCAAACACGGTCGCTGACCATATTTCAATAGATGACAGAGCGCCATCACAAGATCATAACCGGTCATTGTCTGGAAAGAGGGCAATGCGACCCCTTCTACCTCGCAAAGGGTCTTCAGAACATCCAGGAGACTTGTCGTGCTGTCAAGATCAAACCAGAGCGCTTCGGCCCGGAATGGCCCCCGACCTATCTGTCGTCGCTCCTCGGCCAATTGGCAGACCTGAGCTGCCAGAGCGGATTTACCAAGACCATACATTCCTGTCAGGACCAGGGCGCTTACTTCGGCCCCAGCCAAACGACGATATATCTCGTCTACTACCCCTGGACGCGGAACGCTTGCTGCCGGATGTGGCGTTGGCGGCTGCGTTCTCATACGACGTGAAAGCGTCAGTGGCGGATATGGCTCCATATGTACAAGCAGGGTCTGAATACCTTCTGCCACTTTAAACCATGCCACATCTGGCTTGTTAAACAATATAACTGGCTTGCCATCAGCTGGGAGCGGAGCCAGGTGTCCAAAGGAGGTCTCTCTCCAGCCCACAATAGGACGCAGCGGCACGGGAACAATCTGTATGCATGCACTTTTCTCTCGCGCCATAATCGCATTCATCTGCTGATTCCACTCAGAAGAAGCCATGCAAGCCGGGCTAACCAGCAACAGGATAATATGAGCAGCTTGCAGCTGACGGGAGATCTCTTTCTCGCGCTGCTGGCCGCCCTGGATTTCATCATCAGACCAGAGATTGATCAGGCCCCGCCTGGACAAAGGGCTGAGCGCTTCGATTAACGAGCGGCGCAAAGCCTTCTCTCCCTGTGGTACAAAGGAGATAAAAACGTTTCGACCTCTAGATGATGAAAAATCCGGTGCTAGCATATATTCAGCCTGCTTCTTCTTGCTCAAAGGTCCCTTCTACCTTACATATACAATGGTATGTGCTATATTGTTTAATCTTTTTCTAACGTACGTAGCCGCCTACTCACAGCTTTCAGCTCTTTGCTTGCTCGCTGGTAGCATGTGCGCCAGAGCGGTAAAGACTTGATCGCCTTATTCAAACCCTCCAGTTCCGCCAGCGCCTCCTCCAGATAACGGCGTGCCTCCTGAAGCTTACGTCTCTGTTCTGAGTAAGGGATGAGACCATTGCTGAATTGTAATGCCAGATCAGCAGCATCCATCGCTTCCCAGATAACCTCCCAGGCCATATCAGCCTCGACATCTTCGCTAGCGTCATGATCTCCCCGATCCACGTTGCCCAGAATTTCCAGATCTACTTTCAATGACGAGTCTAGGAGGAGTGGATAAATTTTTTCCGTAATCTGGCTGGCCGAGGGCAGCCCAAGTTGGCTCTTCAACAGGCCCTTGATCGCCGTTGCCAGCAGCGCAGCTTTTAGCCGTTGCTGTTCCTTCCCAGTTATCAACAGTCCTGACACAAGTGACCCCAATTCATCCGGGCTGAGGATAGGAGCAAAAGTGGGATCAGCTAACGACTTTTGTAAACGTTGAATGCTTGCCAGCTGGATATCCACCAGATCAGCAAGCTGCTCCAGCTCTATGCCATGCGCGGCAAGAACCTGCACAAGTTCACGCGCAAAAATATTTTCGCCCTGTTCTACATTTGTCATCGTCGAAATCTCTGGCCTTTCACATCAATAGTGTGGCTCTCATACACATTTCCCCCTTGAAGTTATCCATCAACCTTACCTGGCAAACCAGCTTTACCGTCCGAGGCGCATCCGATCTAACCTCCTGTTGAACGAAGCGGTTATGCCAGGTAAGCTAGCGCTTTTGGGTCAAGAAAATCATCATCACCTCCTTTCACCTCCAACCCCTGCTCAGCCAGGCGGATAGGAAGAAACCCTGGATGATTCTTGCTCGTGCTGCTACCCACCGCCCAGAAACCTCCGGCTGAAGGGGAACAGCCATCTACACAGGTATCAAATGTGCAACGTGAGCGAAGATCGGGAGGAATCAGCAACAGGATCACGCTCAAAA
The DNA here is from genome assembly GCA_025928885.1 of Ktedonobacteraceae bacterium. Taxonomy (GTDB): domain Bacteria; phylum Chloroflexota; class Ktedonobacteria; order Ktedonobacterales; family Ktedonobacteraceae; genus JAICIM01. The sequence goes on from JAICIM010000022.1 coordinate 13,015, forward strand.
GGGTGGCAATCTCGTCTTGATCGTCCGCAAGCAGCAGCAGCGACCGTTGTCGCCTGCTCAATGCAGAAGCCAGCACTCCAAAGCGATAGAGCTTCAATAAATCTTCGGGCTGCCAGTCGGCAATGAGGCCACTCCCATCAACAAGGTTACGCAAGGGGACAACAAGCCTTGCCATCGGCTCCTGCTCACGTACATAACTCACAAGCTGCTCCTCATCCTCCGCAAAAAGGCTCTCTCGCTCAGCAGCTTCAAAGATGGCAAAGGGGTCGTTTCTGACAGCAGCAAACGCCTCCTTGCTCACTACCAGGGCATGCGCAAGAAACGCATCGCGTTGCGCTCGATCAATAATATCGGGATCTGGTTGGATCAAGGGAACACTTTTTGCCAGCACCACCTGATCCTGCTCCGTCCAAAAAAACTGGTAGCGGTAGCTTCGCTGCCCACTTACTTTGAAACATTGCAATTGTTTCTCAATCTGTGCCGTTTCCCTGCCCGGACCAGGTGACTCATAGACAATTTGATAGCCCGTAGAATTTTTGCGCGAATAAGCTCTCTCTACACGTGTAAAAATTACATGCTGGATCTGTATGACAGGCATACTCCCTCCATAACAAAACACACATATTTGCTGTCATGCTCACTCTATTTCTCCTCTAATCGTATTGTAGAATTATAGAGCGCAGTAGAGAGTTACTAACGTACAATTAAACGAAAACCAACGGTTCTCATACGGCTACCAGTTTTATCCGTAAAACGATTCGGTGCTGTTTCATATAAAGGGTTGTTCAAACCACCATAGAAACGCCTATTGGGCTGCCCCCAACAACAAAAAGAGAGACGCTGAGCATTTTCATACAGTAGCTCTAATACACCCAGGCGCATCGCCATCTGGTCACATAAGAAATGAGCACCAGAGAGCTGGCCTGCTTCTTGCTGAAGTACCTGATCAATTCTCTGAATGAGTAGACGCGCACGCTCATTGAGATCCGGTAGCGCAAGCACAGCCGCACAATACGCCGGGGAGGCCGGCCAGCCTGCTAGTGCGGTCAGAGCGCTTTTCCATTCCTGAGCAGTTGGCAGGGTCGCACCCGACCCCATCCATTCAGCATAACGTAACGCCTCTCCTGGCAAAATACCAGTCATAAACGCCTGCCAGTAATTTGCGACGCTGAGGTTGCCTGCCGAGATTCTGGGATTGTACTGCTGCAATTTGTCCTGATACCAGGCATTATCGAATGCACCTGTATCCACCAGAAAGTGCTCGAATTGTATTTTTGTAATCGGTAACCAGCATATCCCAAAATCCAAACCAGGCACGTTTACAATGGGAAAACCGGTTTTATCCACTGTAAGTGTGAAAGGCAAAGCCATAAAGATTTTTTCCCTTCCGCCGCGATCAGGTATCTTTTCCGCAAATACCATGCAGAGATTCTGTCATGCTCTGCTGGGGAGATCCCATTTTTCCTAGAAAACCATCCTATTTTCTATCAAATATAAAATAGAATTTCTTCCTGAGAAGAATACTTTTACTTGTCTGTTTATGTTATAATAACCACAAATTAGAGTTTGTGCAAGGTATCACCTGTCAGTAATCAAAAATACTAATGACTTGCAGTAAATTTACAAATGGAGTATAGAAAAAAGAAAGAAGCGAAAAGAATTGTCAGGACGCCTACAGGTGCCTTTGATCTATATTCTCAAAACAGTAATCGATATACAACCGAGCGATAATTGCCGGTAGTGTGGTATTTCGCAGCGAGTAGAACATGGATGATTTCATTCTTTCAATCACAAAACAAGCCTCAGACTTCATTATTACTACTCCCGATGGAGTGCAAATATCTCTAGCGACCAGTATATTGCCCTCGCTCTCTGTCAGAGAGTTGGGCCATTGGCTCTATCGGCATGTCTTCAACGGCCCTATTCTAACCAGCTATCAAAAAGAGAGACCAGGCCGCCTCCTGCTCTATCTCCCGGCTGAGTTACTGGACTGGCCCTGGCAACTGCTTCATGATGGCACCCTCCCCCTGACCCTTCGTCACCCGATCATACTTTTGCCACTTGAACGGCTGAACAAGCCTGCACCAGCACTACAGCTAAAGCATGGCCCGCTCCGCATTCTGTTAACTATTGTCCCTGAAGCACAATACGCGGGTTTAGGAGCGGCTATAGAACGAATGATAGATACATTGGAACAACACTATTCTGATCGCGTGTTGGTCAAAAAGATATCTACTCACCTGAATGTTCAACACCTGCTCAATACCTTCCAGAGCATGCGTCACCCTTTTCATTTCTGGCATCACGTTGGCCCTTGTGAGCCTGATTTTGCATTGAAACTGGCAGATGGTACGCTAAAAGTCCATCATCTGAACCGCTTGCTGCTGGATTTACAGCCTGGGGCGTTACGCTGCTTTGTCCTCTCGACGCAAAGCACTGCGCCTGCCGCTTCAAGATTAAGCCAGCTCAATGCGCCGTTACTGCTCTGTCAGTCCGCACATTCCGCCTCACGTCCCGACCCCTCACTCTTCCAGGGCTTCTACAATCGTCTGCTGACTCACGACCTGGCTGTTGCTGGCACATTGGCACAATTAGAAACCTACCAGACCAGCGGAGAAGGCTGGGCTGATCTCACCATGCAAGCCCAGACAACCGAACTTCATCTGGGCCTGCCTCAACCAATGCGTTTGCCCTCCCCTCGGGGTGAGCAGCCTCCAGTTCGCATACTCATTATGACAGCCAACCCACCGCTCTCCTCTGTGCAACGACAAAACGGACTGCGCATCGAGCGGGAGATGAGCGAGATCAAAAACGCCATTATAGAAAATCGTCGTTTCTTCGATTGTCAAGAAGAAGGAGCCATACGCTTAAAGGACTTTTCTAACAATCTCATAAGATACCGCCCGATGCTGCTGCACTTTTCCGGGCATGCCTACGAAACTCATGAGCTACTTCTTGAAAAATACACGTCCAGCGCTGAACGACGCGCCGGAATTCATCCCACGACGGCACCCGAACCTGATCCTATCTCTTTTGCAGATATAGCCCGCAGGCTCACAAAGCATCAGGGGACGCTACGCTGTGTGGTATTCAATGCCTGCCATACCGAATCGCTGGCCGAGACCGTCAGCGAACAGATTGAGTGCGCAATTGGTATGCGAGGAGCTATCAAAGATATTCTGGCGATTCGCTTCTCCGAACTCTTCTACCGGGCAATCTCTTATGGACATAGCGTAGGTTGGGCTTTCCACAATGCCCGCAACGAAATCACTCCTGACAATCAGCCAGATCAAGAGCAGACCTTTCAATTGAAATGCAAACCAGGAGTCGATCCTGATACCATCGTTTTTGTACAAACGCAGGAAGGCAATCTATGACAGAAACTCCAGAACCGGAAAATGGGGAACAGCCACAAGCCCCCATAGAAGCGCAACCCAACAATCTATCCGAAAGCCTCGCCTCCCCTACGGAGACGAACCAGACCTCTGTAGCAGCACCAGAACAGCTATCCGACCTGCATCGGCCATCCAGTGATGAAATAGACAGCGAAGACAGGGAAACCCTGAAGCCAGAACAACCCAATCATGAGGAGGCAGCACACGAACATGAACGCTTAGATCAGCAAGGCAAGTTTCAAGCAGAAATTAATTTCAAACAACAAATAGAGGATAATGAAGAAAAGCGTAAATTTGAGGTGGGAAAGCGAAACGTCTCATTAATAAGGTTGGATAAAGATATTCCCCATATTCGGAGGGTCAACAGACTCTTTGTAGAACCAGAGGGGTATCAAGAATTTGTTAAACATATCATGGAATACCGCATTCTGATTGTTTCTGGTCACGAGGGCAGCGGTAGATTCGCAACAGCAGTTTACCTTGCACAAGTTTTGTGGCGAAAAAAAGATCTGGAGGTCTATCGGTTTGTTGATCGTAACAAAAGAACCATCAACGACATTATTTATGACAATCAGCTCCCACGCAACTCAGTCATCCTCTTTGATAATGTCTTCAATACGACAGAAGAGCAAATCAAACTGGATGATCTGCTCGATGATTACGTTAACCCGGACAATGATCTAGCTGGCTTAGGAAACGTCTGGTTCATTTTTACGATACCTGGCGGGCCTATACAGGAAAAGCTACAGGATAGAGGTTTCCCAATCTTATCTACACACGGGGTTAACTGTCAGCAGGTAGTAGAAAAGCTGCTTGATTTTTTCTGCTCATTAAAAGATCGCTTTTCCGGGCAAGAGCGTGCTGAATTGCTGGCAAAGCTGAACCCGAACTTAACGCCCCCCGATTTGTACTGGTTATTCTCTCACAACCAGGGTGATTCAGCAGCTTTGCTCAAAGCGCTCACCCAGGAAGAGACGTTGGAGACCAAAGAGCCGCCGCCACATATCTGGTTTCACGCATTAAAACCGATGAATTATCAGCTCTATGCACTACTGGTCGTGCTTTTTGACAAACTGGATATGCCAACATTGGAAGAGATTTATACCAGCGCGGTTCATGTTCTGAGGCGACAGGGCATGGATGGCCCGGACGAGTTTATCGATCCCCGAAGGATTGGAACCGACCTCATGCACATGGCACTCGGTATCCAGGTAAGCTTTAATACCGTGCTGGAGTTTCGGAGCCGTCTCTATCGTCAGTATGTGGAGAACCAGATCGAAAACTTTCAGCGCCTCCTCTGGTCACTGATCGATCCCGATGATCCTTCCACTTCTACCGGCCTGATTGGCCTGCTTCATCGCCTGAGCGAGGCGGAGGAAAATCAACCTTATACAGACTCAACAGATCAGGTACGTCAGTTGCGTGCGGCCATAGCCATCATGATCGCTCAGGTCGGCATCTATCACCTGCCCCGGCTGGGTCTTCTGCTGGACAAGCTAGTGAGCGATGAGAGTGCACTGGTTGCCCTCACCGTCGCTCAAGTGCTGGCTGAAATTGCACGCCGGGGAACCCATTTCGAGTTTATCGAAAAGCTCTTGAATACGTGGTGCGATAATGGAAGATTCGATCAAAAGTGGGCGGCTGTTGCCAGCATCTCCTATATCTATGACGCCATTGCCCGCACGCTGGAAGCCGTATCAGCTCCACCGATTGAGGAAGACGAGATGGAAGAAGGAGAAGGTGAAGAAACACAGAATACTAAAAATCAGGATCATAAACAACACAGAAAAGAGTATCTGATACGATTACGGGACATGCTTAGAAAGCTGGCTGAAACATATGATTTCTTTAGCGAACAGTCCATCAACCTGGCAAAACTTAACATATATATAATATATAGAGAGCGTATCCGGCAACTCAAACTTGCTGATTCCAAACCGATCACAGATGAGGAGCATCTCTTCAGAGATCTAAGCGAACAACAACAAATACAATACATAACCATCAAATACAAGAACAGTATTGATGATGCCGTACAACGTGACATCGAGCTACTGATCAATTCCTGGAAGAACCAGATGTGTCTGATCCTGGTCCAAACGCTAGGGTATCTTGTTCAGATGTGGCCGCGTGATATCACACGTCTGGTACATGTCTGGGTAGATCGTAAAGACACGCAAAGCCAACTCTGGCAGATAGGACATATGGCCCTGAACTATCTCTTCTGGGCATCGACCAGAATCAAAGATGCCCCACTGCTCGAACGCTCCGCCTATCCCTTGCTGGATCTGATACCGCTGGCGATACGCCCCCCCGTCCTGACAATGGGAACGTTTCTTCATGATATGCAACTTGCCCTGCAAATAGAGGAAATGAGCAACAGCGGAACATTAGAAGAACATCTTAAAGTTGGCGCTTTGCAGAGGGCGGACCCTTTGATCTCCGCACTCGACGCCATTCAAAAATGGTACGAAAAACTGTCTCCTTCCTCTAAGCAACAGGAAAACACGGGAGAGCACCAACTCTCAGAGGAGGACGAAGAGGACGAAATACCAGATAGCTCGGCGAACAATGCCCTGCACCAGCGTTGGCAGCAAAAGGTCTATACTGTCCTGTCAAATACAATGAATAGCGCAGACCAGCAGGAGCGCCAAAGACTGCGCCGGGTGCTGTTCCTCTGGACCAAATCTGAGTACCCAATGCTTAACCGCATTGCTCACATCTTGATTGCTCACTCCTATGCAATGGATGGGGGCGTTCTGGATCTGCCATCCAGCAATCGCGCCGGGCTTATCGTAATTGATAGTAATAGGAGCCAGAGCGATGACCGCGAGATCATTTGCTACTTCGTGCAGAGTCTTTCCGCAATTGCCCCTTTACATGTCCACTGGCTGGGCGATACTCGCCACAACCGCTTCCTGAGTAGCGATAACCGGGATGAGGAAGGCAAGGCAGATGGCCGCACTTCTTTTGGCCCCGATGATTTGTTGCGAAGAGAGGCCAGGCGTCCTGGCCTCTTACTGCCGATACTCACTCCAGACCAGGGAAAGGGCTATACACCAGAGCAAACATACTTTGTAGCCGTTTTTCATACAGAACAGATCCTTGATCTGGCCGACCTCTACCAGAACGCACCCACTTCCTTGCTCGACCGCAAGCATTATGAACCCATACATCCTGTACCCCTCAGCCAGCCCTGGCAGGACAAAGTATACCTGCTTCCCTCCACGGCAGAACTGACTGCGCCGGCCTCGCTTGCTGCCCTTCTAACGGTTGTTGAACCGGACAATCTGGGTTTATTGGAGGAGGATTTGAGGAAAAGGATCACGCTTACCCTCCGTGCCTGCCCAACCGCAGAACTCTGGCGCGAACTGCAAACCTATATCGGAACATCAGAAGCTCAGCACCCCACCATTGAGCGCCTGACAAACGATATTGAGCGCTGGTTGCAACAACTCGCTGATACTAGCGTTCTTTACCCTGATGTCTCGCTCTTTATTCTCTGGACCATTATGATCCGATCACGGGAAAATCTCTCCGAGGCGATACAACTGATTCGATACATGCTTCAAGAGCAGGCGGAAGAAAGAGAGGACAAAGCAACCAGGAGGGTAAGAAAGCTCAGGCAAAAAATGGGGATTGCCTGCACACGTATGCTCTTTCACTTTTACGGAGTCGATAACCCAACCTTAGCTCCCGATCCCTATAGCTCTCTGCTCGATCTGCTCCCTCAGATAGCAGGCATCGTCAACTCCTACACCGAAATCTTGCCCATTCTCTCCGTGCTTTTTCAACTAGCCAACGCACCTGGCTGGCTTCCGATCTTGAACGAAGACGAGGGAGAGCTTTTTGAGTGTCTCAACAAAATACCCGTCAAAGATATTGACGCGCTACGCAACTGGTTGAAGTACGACCAACTGCTGATCACCATGAGCCGACTTTTTATTGAGTTCAACCGGCCATACAACGACTTTCTTGCCAAAAGCGAGGAGGTTCAACACCGCTTTAAAACCGCTCAGGACGAGCAGCCCACCCGAGGAGAAGTAGTCACGCCAAACGACATAGACAGCAAATTCCTCGCCATTCTCCCCAGTGGAGAAAGCGAGAAAGAGCAAACGCCCTATCGCTGGGCGCTACAACAAATCAAGTTCGCGCAAGCCCGCTTACGCGATCCTGGCTCCCGCTTCACTACATTGGCGGGCTTGAAAAACCTGGAAATGCTGCTGAATCATCTCGTGAACAGGTGTCAGAACCGTCTGAATGGCACCATTGAGCGCTTGAAGCAAGGCGAATATTATGGGATTGTGATGGTAGAGTCTCAAAACAAAACGGTTGCGCATCAGACGTTCCTACTTTTGCAAGAGTTTGCAAAGCAGCGACGTAGCAATGCCCCGCATACGACGCTGATGCTGCAACGGCTCGGCGAGAAAGGGGTACTGACGAAGGTACGAAACAATAGCAAAATAAGAAGTGAACGGGAAATCAGAGATAAGCGCGACCTCCCTCTGGTGATGGGGCCGCTGCTCGAACGTTACCCTGCCGAGCAAGTAGCCTTCGTCCTGCTGATTACAACTGCACCCATCACCGATTACGACGATTGGGCCGAGCAGGAGCAATGGGCGTCACGCCTCTGGGTAGCCAGGCTTGGCAAATGGTGTCCCTATCGCGGAGAAATCGTCGCATTGAAAGAAAGTATGTCATTAACGCTGGAAACCATATTACAACGATCTGGAGGAGGAATCGGAATACTATGATCATGTGTCCTTATTGTCTGACAATGCAAGAACCACAACAAACTAATCTCTGTAATAACCCACATTGCGGACATAAGCTCGCACCCAAGTACGTAGAAAATGCTCGTGCCGGCAATATAATCTGTCTGGGGACGTTTGGGTTGCCCAGTCATGGCAAAACGGCGTTAGTCTCCAGCCTGATGCAATCCGCCCAGAACATCCATAAAATCGTTTCTGGCAGCTTTGTGCGAGCACTCGATAATGATACACAAAACCAATTGAACGAGTGGTCAGCACGCTATAAAAGCGGGCAGGTGAAACCAGCCGTGACCCCACCCGATGAGCGGCCACGACCATTGCTGGTCATGAACAATAAATTTGCCACCAGTCGTCCAATCACGCTGGTCCTCTACGATCTGGCCGGCGAGGCCCTGGTACGCGCCGGAAGCCAACCGGAATATGTACGGGCGCTGAATAAAGTTAATACGATCTGGTGTGTCGTCAGCCTGGATGATATGGCAAACAAGAACGATGCTGGCTATGCATTGGATGGACTTTTTAGTACCTACCTGGATGCTATGTCTGACCTTCATATCTCGATCAAAGGCAAAAGCATTCTGGTAGTGTATACCAAAGCGGATGTCCTCTTAGGCATGCAGGCCGGCTTAGCGCCTTTGCCACCTGCAGTGGAAGCGTATCTTAGGAATGATCCCTACGATCAATTGAGAGATACCCCCGGCGCTCAGCTACGGCAATGGCCCTTTGACGAAGATACCTATTTTGCGGAAATGTTGAAGATTTCTGACATTCTCCAGGAATATACCACAGACTTTGTTGATGGAGGCGGCGCGTTTGTCAGCATGGTCCAGGATACAGGGGCAGAAGTCTATTTCACGATCAACTCCGCATTTGGCAGTCCATTGGAAGAAAATAATCACATTTTACCAATGGCGGTGCGGGCAATGCGGGTACTCGACGCCTTAATTTGGGCCATCAGGCTTGACGGGCCAAAGACATCCGAACAGGAAGTAGCGTTGATAGTACCCGCCAGTATTGAGGATACAGGACTGGGCAGCCAGGAAACCATCGTACGCTTCTATGAAGAGTTGAGCGCACATGGTGGTTACGTTGCAACGTACTATCCAGGGCAAATAGAGCCGGCATTCCCTTTAGGCAATTCGCCAACCACCGTTCAACCTTCCAACAACCTCGAACTTATCGGTCCGATTCTAGATCATCTAAAACCTGACACTGCTGTTGTACTTCTTGTCAAGGATGCCTTACCGATGGATTTTGTCGATCTTTTTGCTTCCAGGTGGATAGACAGACTACTGCTAGTAGTGACCCGTAGAGAGCTTGTGGCAACAGGGCTTCCACATTGCCGAGTGTTCACGCATGATGGAGAAATAGCTCCAATGGTCAGTGCTTTTTTAGCACATGTAGCCACAGCCAGGACAAAAAAGCCATGACGCTCACATTGTCTTTTCTCACCGATCCTCGGACACGCTTCCCGCTCATTGAGATACCAGGACAGGACTTTGCTCTCTTCTGGCTCCCTCTCACAAAGGTTCAGATCGAATATTTTCTGAGCGAGACGATTGATAGCCGCTTCGATCGTGCCTGGTATCACGAGCGCCTACGCAATAATCCGCGAATTGTGCCAGAGCAGATTACCACTCAATACCTTGTGCGCACTTTTATCACACACATTACATTTTATGAAGCAAGAGCGCTCAGTCAATGGTATGGTAGAGGCTGCGATTTGCCAACTGCTGAAGAATGGCACCGAGCTTTATATACACTTGACCAGATTACAGCTGATGCTTCTTTTATAGAGCAGCTTGTGAACCTCCCAGATATCCATCCCCGCGCCCGGCTCCTGGTGCGCTCCTGTGAAAACGCCCTACCAGGCTTTCAACATATCAAAGATGCTTCACAACGCAGGCTTTCCCATCAACTCATGCTGCGCTCCGGCATTTTAGAGTACGTCTATCAAGACGCCACGCGCACTAGTTGTGGAGCTTGTGGGCGCGACAACAGACCGGGGAGCTTCCAGCCCTTACGTCACGCTGACACTGGAGATAGGATATCGAACCTGGGCCTGCGCCCCATCTTGCGCCGGTCAACATGACCTGAAAGGATGAAAGGGTACTATACTCATCCGCAAGTCCTCCCTGCCAGATTCCATAATTACCAGGGCTGGGAGGACAGCATCAGAGGAAGCACCTGTCCCCAACCGTTATGGCAACGGACGAGTTGTATGGAGAGGCCGGAACGAGATAGCACTGCCGGTGGGGTCGTTGTATCCGCCGTATCAAGATGCGTATGGACGGCGGTGTGCATCAGTTGCAAAAAATTAGCGCCGGTGGTCAATGAGGTATTGACCTGCAACAAATGCTGATAAAAATCAGACTGCCGGCTGAGCGCCTGAGAACGTAACACACCTACGAGGCTGGCAACCAGCGTCGCGATCAAGGCGGCGGCGAGAAAACCCAGGGTCAGGCGTTGCCCGATGGAGAGGTCGAGCAACATATTACCAGCTCGCCGGAATTTGGGCCGAATCGGTAACGTACCTGGAGTCGTAACCCGATCAGGCGCTGAAGAAAATGATGGCAGAGGAGCATGCTGACGGTGAGATAAGAGACTCATAAGCGATGTACCTCGCATTCATATGCGCTAAACAGTCAGGGCGTGGCAGGGGCTGTTCCTGTGGCCGAGAGTGTTGGA
>JAICIM010000115.1 GCA_025928885.1 Ktedonobacteraceae bacterium
GGATGAGCGCGAAAACATTACAGCAAAATTTTGAGCAGGCCGTCCTGCAATTCTTTCCCGAATTGCAGAGACCAGGAGAGAAGCCATGAACGAGTATGCGTCAAGGACGAGCGACGAGAACGCCCGGCCTCAATCGCCCATCGACCAGGCGGCCATTGAAATCGAGAACCTGACCGTCAGTTATGGGAAGCGCCAGATCCTCAAAGGAATGAGCCTGAAGGTTCCTGTCGGCTCGATCTTTGGTTTCCTGGGGGTCAACGGCTCTGGCAAAACGGCCACCATCAAAACGCTGCTTGGCTTCCGACCACCCACCAGTGGGCGGGCGCGTGTCCTGGGCTACGACGTGGTGAGCCAGCAGAAGGAGATGCGCATGCACGTCGGTTACGTCAGCGAGACGAACAGCTTTTACGATTTCTTAACCATTCCGCAGTTGTGTGTACTCTCCCGCGACCTGCATCAGCAGAAGTGGGATCAAGCAGCGGTGGATCGTTTGCTCAAGCTGTTTGAGCTGCCGTTGAACAGGCACATCAGGCACTTCTCCAAAGGCATGAAGGCGCAACTGGCTCTCTGTCTCGCGCTGGGTCATGATCCCGATCTGCTGATCCTGGACGAGCCGACGACGGTGCTGGACCCGGTGGCGCGTCAGGTCTTTCTCAAGCTGCTGATCAAGCAGGTGGCGATGGCGGGCAAGACGGTCTTCTTCTCTTCGCACGTCCTTTCAGAGGTCGAGGCTATTGCCGATCATGTTGCCGTCCTGCACGATGGCCGGCTTGTCCTCAACGACGAAGTGGACCATCTGCGCGACCGCCAAAAACTGTTGCGCCTCACCTATATAGAAGAACCGCCTGCCGAAGAGATAGCGCGAATCAGCCGCTTACCACACGTTCGGCGTGTTGAGCAGGAGGGACGCGTGGTGCGCCTGCATGCTGAAGGAGATGTCGATGCGCTTGTCGAGACCATTCAGGCACGCCCATATGTATTGCGCAATCTTGAGGTGAGCGCGGTCAGTCTCGAAGAGGTGCTGCTTGAATATCTCAAAGGAGATGGGCAATGAAAACGAAAGAACTGCTGGAGGCACGCTGGAAAGTGGGCATCTTCGCCCTGTTCGCCTTCGTGGTTGCTGGTGTCAATACTAGCTTCTATCGTAATGCCTGGAATGATGCGATCGATCACCGAGCGCTTCCCGCTCTGTTACAAAATTTGATGCCAGAACATCTGCCCAACACCTTTGCCACTTTTAGCTGGCTAGAATGGTTCGCGGTCAACGGGCCGTTCTTGCTGGCATTCCTGGCAGCACTGCTGGGAGGTGGCCTGATCGCCAACGAGGTGAGCCGGGGAACCATCTTCTTTCTGCTCAGCAAACCGATCAGTCGGGAGCGCATTCTGCTCACCAAGTATGGAGTGAGCGCGGTCTTGCTACTAGCCGTGAGCATAATTGGGAGCCTGACGCTGACTGTGATGGGTATCATCCAGGGGCAAACGCTAGATCTGCTGCGCCTGCTCATCGCAACGGTACTGATCTGGCTGGCGGGGCTGTTTCCGCTGGGACTCGCTCTCTTTTTCTCCGTCATCCTGTCCGATAGTTTCCGCGCGGTGGCCTTGGCGCTACTTATCACATTCGCGTTTGTGCTGCTGCCTGCCACGCTGCCCAACGGCTGGGATTGGAGCCTCTGGCGCTACTGGGGCAGCCTGAGCGCCTACCTGAACGGTGGCTTTCCGCTTAAGGAGTACCTCGTTTGCCTGATAACGGCGGCGATCCCCTTGCTTGCTGCCATCATCACATTTCAGCGTAAAGCATATTAATACTATATATAGTTGATAATAGAAAGTTAGAAGGAAAATGAATGTATGATGCATATCTTCGATTTATGGACACGTCCGCATATGGTAGAGGCGATGGTTCTGCCGCGCCTGGATTATCTACCATACCTGTCATCGCTCTTGTATAGAGGCCCAATGACAAATCCAATGATGCACATTTTTGATTTATGGATGCGCCCTGGTTACCTGCCATACCTGTCGTCGCCCGATACCTCGTATAGATGCCCAACGACAAATTTTCGGCAGTGGTGGTCGCCTTATATGGAGGACTATTATCCAGGCATTTCAAGTATAAGGAGTTTAGTATGAACGTCTCGTCATCCGCTCATCCTGCAAACGGACTGCGTGGATTGTTGCAACGCCATCCCCTGCTCAGCTACTTTGTGCTGGCTTACGGCTTTAGCTGGGTGTCCTGGATACCTTACCTGCTGGCTCAGGATGGCCTGGGCGTGTTGCCTGTTCATCTTTCCCAGGCTGGTATCGTACCTGGATTGTTTCTCGGGCCAATTTTGACAGGTTTTCTCATGACGGGGGCGATTGAAGGCAAGCCCGGGGTGAAACAACTGTTGCGGCGCATGGTGCAGTGGCGCGTGAGCTGGTACTGGTATCTGGTCCCGCTTGTGCTCGTTCCTGCCCTCACATTGCTGGGCTTCATGACGCAACCGGGGGCGAAACAGGCGCTGCATCCGGTTTTCCCGCAACTATTCTGGGTCTTCCCAGCTGCTCTGGTCCTGGAAATCTTCACCAGCGGACTGGCCGAGGAACCGGGCTGGCGCGGTTTTGCTCTACCTCGCCTGCAAGAGCGCTTTGGGCCGCTGCTGGGAACGCTCATTCTGGGCGTGCTGTGGCAATGCTGGCATCTGCCCCTCTACCTCACTGAATGGGGTCGTGGCGCGGGCATGCAACAGATCTCCATCTCAGTTGCCAGCACCATCGGCATCTCAATTCTGATTACCTGGGTCTTCAACCGGACGCAGGGGAGCCTGCTTATGGCAATCCTGATCCATGCCGCCCTTGATGCCTTTGGTGTGACCCTGTTGACGAGTCTGTTCACGCCTGCATGGCTGGAGAAGAACGATTACGTGGCCCTGCTGATCGGCTTTGGCACATTTGCCATCTTACTGATTGCCTTTACGCGTGGTCGTCTGGGCTATAAACGGACATCTGTACGTACCGACATAACAAGGGTTCTTGATAGAAATAATCTGTAGCAAACCCATCTTTATACCTGTCAACCGGTCGTCATAAATTCATTATTATAAAATCAGGTAGGGGCAATGCGTCCTTCTGACCGCGTATTGCCCTGCCTGCAAAATAAAGGAGCTTTTTTATGAGCATTTCGTCGTTCGATCGTTCCACCGTTCCTACTGCGAGTGGACTACGTGGGCTGTTACAGCGCCATCCGCTGGTGAGCTACTTTGTGCTGGCCTTCGGGTTTAGCTGGGTGGCCTGGATACCTTACCTGCTGGCTCAGGATGGATTGGGCATTTTGCCTGTGCGCCTTTCCCAGGTGGGCCTTGTTCCGGGGGCCTACCTCGGGCCGCTGCTATCGGGCTTTCTGATGGTCGGAGCGATGGAGGGCAAAGCGGGAGTGCGCCATCTGTTGCGACGCATGATCCAGTGGCGCGTAGGCTGGAAGTGGTATCTGGTTGCCCTCGTGGGCATCCCGGTTATCAGCATGCTCGGTTTCATGACGCTGCCGGGGGCGGGGGCGGCCCTCCATCCTGCCTTCCCTCAATTCTTCCTGTTTCTCCTGCTGCTTCTCCCTGTGGAGATGCTCACGAGCGGATTAGCTGAGGAGCCGGGCTGGCGTGGCTTTGCCCTGCCGCGTCTGCAAGCGCAATACGGTCCCCTGCTGGCAAGCATTATTCTGGGAGTGTTGTGGCAATGCTGGCATCTGCCCCTCTACCTCACCGATTGGGGTCGGGATGCGGGCTGGCTTGGGATTAGCGAAGATATTATCGGCAATCTTGGCCTCACCATCCTGATTACCTGGGTTTTCAACAATACGCGGGGCAGCCTCTTCATCATGATTGTGCTGCATGCCATGCTTGATACCTTTGCGTCAACTGCTGCTCTCAGTCTCTTTTCGTTTGCGTGGGTGCAGCAGCATGGTCATCTGGCAATGCTCATTGGCTTTACTGTGGCCGGGCTGGTGCTGGTCATCGTGACGCGTGGCCGCCTGGGCTATAAACCTGCTGCTCCCGCCCCTACCGATGTTACGGCTGTCCTCAGCAGAGATAGATAGCAACGGGCTTCCCTGTCAAGATAAAGGAGTGTTCTCATGAGCATTACATCGTTCGATCGCCCCGCTCTCCCCGCTTCGGGAGGGCTGCGAGGGCTGCTCCAACGACATCCGCTGATCAGCTACTTCACAATGGCCTATGGGTTCAGCTGGCTCGGCTGGTTGCCCTATATCCTTTCGCTGGACGGGCTGGGCATCTGGCCCGTTCACCTACCGCTCGGAGACTTAGCGGTTGCGCCCGGGGCGTATCTCGGGCCGCTGCTGTCGGGCTTTCTGATGGTTGGGGCGATGGAGGGCAACGCCGGAGTAGGTCGCCTGCTGCGGCGCATGATCCAGTGGCGCGAGTCCTGGTACTGGTATGTCTTCGCCCTTATCGCGATTCCTCTCATCAGGACGCTTGGTGCGGTCGTCCTGCCAGGCGTTCTGGGGACCGTACGCGCGGGCGGTCTGGAGGCGTCGTTGACGACGTACCTCTCGTTCTTGCCGCTAACTATCCTGGTTAGCGGGCTGGCCGAAGAACCCGGGTGGCGTGGTTTTGCCCTGCCACGCTTGCAAGAGCGCTTCGGGCCGCTGCTGGGAACGCTCATTCTTGGGGTACTGTGGGCGATCTGGCACTTCCCGCTTTTCCTAACGGGTTGGACAATGGAGGCTGGCCTGCTGCCGCTCGTTGAGTTCACGGTCACTGCCACCGCTATCGCCATCATCATCACCTGGGTTTTCAACAACACACGCGGAAGCCTGTTGATCGCCATGCTGTTGCACGGTGCCGTCGATGCCTACAGCCCGGCAATACTGTTCGCCGATCCCCGACTGAGTACGGTCCTGCACGCCGCGATCGGTTTCGGTCTGGTGGCGCTCCTGTTGATCGTCCTCACACGCGGTCGCCTGAGCTATCAACGACTGATTATGGATGCCAATTCACAAGCTAAATAATAAAATAGTGAAGCTATTCTACAAAAAGAGGCCGAGCGACGGATTCCGTCTTCTCGGCCTTCCTGGGGTGAGGATCTACTATTTGCGGAATGGGAAAATAGCTCGCAGCCGCTCGTCGCGGAGGTAGAGGCCACCCCAGATGAACAGGCCGAGATAGACAGGGAAGAGAACGTTGCTGAACAACGGAGCGCCGATGCGCAGATTGGTGGCAACCGCGCCACCGAGGTAGGCGGTCAGCAGAACCGCGCCAAGCAGCGAGGTGGACGGGATCAGGTAGAGTAGCAGGCAGATGAGTTGGATAATACCCAGATTCAGCGCCAGATTCGCGGGATAACCAAGCTGATTCATTGCATCCACGACGGGAGTAATCTGCATAATGTGCGTGACGCCATCGAACAATAAGAACAGTGCGGCAAGGGCGGTCAGGATACGGCCAGTCCAGAGCATAGATTTGTTTGTCGCTGTGGTTGTGGTGGTTGCTTGCATGATGCGTCCTCCTCAGCAATAACTTGTTCTCAGCAGAGATTATAGACGTTATGATCGTCTCTGCCCTCCCGTCAGGGAGGGCCATCAGATTGTCAGGCCAGTTTCCAGCCTCGGCGACCGTAAGCAACCAGCGTGCAGAGCAGGCCGAGCAGCAGCGGGAAGAGTGCGGAAACGACATCCATAGTGATAGCTGTGATGATTGTCGCGCCGATCATGATGAGGATCAGGCCACAGGCGGCAAGCGGCGTAAGATCGCGGCGAATGCGGAAGAGGCCGGGCAGGATCAGGCCAAGCGCACCGGCGACCTCGGCCACGCCAATAAACTGCACGAACCAGCCGGGCAGCGGCAGCGCCATCTGTGCCAGCAACACATCAATCGGGGTAAGCAGTTTCATGCTGCCTGCAAATAGAAAGACCAGTGCGATTAATACTTGAGTCGTCCACAGGCCAGCGCTTTTGAATATGCCTTTGCGGCTTGTCTTTGCGTTTGCCATGTTCATGCTGATAGTGCTCTTCATTTTGTCTCTCCTTGTTTCTTTGCTTATGACTTGCAATTTGCAAGCGGCTACACTATACTATTCTTATGGGGTGGAAAAAAGCGGTAACAAAATGGAGCCAATTTTGACGAATTTTGAGGGGTAAAATCGCTATGAAATTGTTTGGATGACAATAAAAGGAAGAATGGTATGAAGCATACACAGCACAGGCGCTCGGATTGCCCGATTAACTTTGCGTTGGAGACATTTGGTGATACGTGGTCGCTGTTAATTATTCGCGACATTGTGTACTTTGGGAAGCAGACGTATGGCGAGTTTCTGGCGTCCGAGGAAGGGATCGCTACGAATATTCTTGCCAATCGGCTTGCGCGTTTGGAGCAACAGGGTATTCTCACAAAGCTGCCCCATCCGACAGATGTGCGTAAGGAGCGCTATGTGTTGACGGAGAAAGGTCTCGACCTCATCCCGGTCCTGGTAGAGATAGCGAACTGGAGTGCGGCATATGATCCGCAGACCGGCGCACCCCCGGCCTGGATTGCCTTAATGAAGGCCGAGCGTGAAAAGATGATCGGCCTTATTCGCGAAACCGTGCGCAACGGCGACTCCGTGTTTGTAGGCCCTAATAGCTTGATAAGTCAATTGATGTGATTCAGTTCTCCTCCCACATTGGGACAACATCCAGTACTTCACTGGCGGAATTGAAGTCTTTATCGGGAAGAATGGTTTCAAGCTCTTTCAGCAGGTTGGGATCGAGACCATTTTGCCTGAAAAGTTCAATGATATCTCCCTTGCTCACGGGATAATGCTGCGTCCTCAAGAGCTGGCTGAGCTGCTTTGCATCAAGATTCATCGCTCTCTCCAATCGTGGTTATGGACATCTGCTTACGCAGAGATTGCATGGATAAGTTTATATATTCGCGAACACCCTCCACTCTCTATTGTACTCGGACATCCAAACTTATCCATGCAACTGGCGACTATCGGCGGGAGCCTGTTCGCGCTCAAATATGCCATAATCCCTGATGACGCCGACGACTCTGAGGCGATAATCGCGAAAAATGCCTGCTCGTCCCTGTGCCTGTGCGATGCGATGTTCGCCGAGCTGCCTCCAGGCCGCAACCGCCTGCTCATCGCGCCAGAAGGAGAGCGAGAGGATTTTGCCCGGTTCGGAGAGGCTTTCAAAGCGTTCTATAGAAATGAAGCCGTCGATGCCATCGAGCAGGGGCCGGAGCCGCGCTGCGATATCAAGATATTCCTGCTTGCGCCCATCGGCGGGCCAGACCTCAAAAATGACGCCGATCATGCTGTTTGCTCCTCTTTTTTCTCTCAATGTCTATCTGTTGGTCTATAGAAACAGTATAGATGCTGTTTCTTCATACGTCCAATCGATTGCCTTTATCATATCCATCAGCTATACTGATGATGCTATGGAACTGAACGAGATCGAGGCGTTTATCGCCATTCAACGGATTGGCAACTTCACGCGGGCCGCCACCGCCCTATATATCTCGCAGCCCGCGATCAGTCGCCGCATCGAACTGCTTGAACGCGAACTGGGCGCACCGCTCTTTGAACGGCTTCCGACAGGTGTGTGGCTCACCGAGGCTGGACGAGCTTTTCTGCCGTATGCTCAGCAGGTATTGGCGGCGTTGCATGACGGCGCGGCGGCTGTTCATGCTCTTGAGGAGGATTTGCCCGAGCAAGCTCACGGCAGCATTACACTGGCTCTGGTGGGAACGCTGGCAGGCACCCATTTGGCGGGGCAGCTTCAGGTGTTTCGTCAGACCTATCCGCTGGTGCGCTTGCTGTTACGGACGGCACGGAGTGATGAGGTGAGCCAACTGGTGCAGCAGGGCGAGGCGCTGCTTGGTTTGCGCTATTTCACCGATCCACGCGCCGGAATCTGCTCTCAGCCCGTGATGGACGAGCCGTTGCAGGTCGTTTCCGCTGCCCAATCGCGTTTGATTGCAGGGACACCAACCGAGCTGGCGGCGTTGGCTGGTATCCCGTGGATAGGCTTCCCGACAGGAACGAGATCATCGGGTGAACCCTTCGCGCACATCTTAACTCGACAACTGCTGCGAACCGGGCTAGACGGTGCTGAGATGATCGAGATCGATAGCTTGACGGCGCAGAAGCGCTTGATTGAGGCCGATTTTGGTGTTGGCCTTCTGCCTGCCAGTAGCGTTGAGGAAGAGGTGCGCCTGGGAACCATGCGTGTGCTGCCCATTGATGCCCTGACAACGACGGTCCCGGTCGTGGCGATCTATCGTCGCCAGGGTTATCTCAGTCGTGCTGCTCGCCTGCTGTTAGAGATACTCACGCGCCAATAGGAGGGCGTGTAGCGCTCAACTATTATGCGATGCCTATGCGGTCAAAGTCCGGTGTATAGGCAGCACTATTTGCGAAGGCGATGGTATTATTGCCGGCGTTGAGGGTGACCGTCACACTATAGGTGTAGACGGTATTCCAGTCGCCGCCGTTGGTGCCAGAGAAATTGAGCGCCGTGGCCGAGCCGCCGTTGATGCTGAGGTTGGCCGTGCGCCCGCCGTCACCATCGAGATAGTAGATGACCAGCGTATGTGTCCCGGCGCTGCTTGCGTTGACCCCGTTAAAGGTCAGTGTCCCGCCATTGCCGACATAGCCGACTTTGTTGCCGCCCGAACATCCGGTACAACTATTAATGCTCGCACCACCTGCAATTGTATTTGCCGACGCCTCAGCCTCATAGAAGGTCAGATTGAGGCGGGGTGGCAGTGTGATACGGTCGAAATCCGGTCCCCAGCCGCTGGAGTTGCTAAAGGCGATAGTATTGTTGCCGGCGTTGAGATTGACCGTGACGACGAGCTTGCCGGCGGTGGTAAAGCTGCCCGTGCTGGCGAAGCGCAACAGGCTGTTTGCGCCGCCGTTGACGCTCATATTGGCATAGCGGTCTTCGCCCGAAGCGTAGGCGATGGTCAGGGCATAGGCTCCCGTTGCGTTGGCGGAGATATTGTTAAAGGTCAGCGTTCCGCCGTTGCCAACGTAGCCGACTGTACTGCCGCCTGAGCAGCCAGAGCAGGAGAGTACGCGTGCGCCGCCGCTCAGCGTATTGGTTGAAGCCTCGGCCTCATAGGAGGGAGCGGCGTTTGCGCTGGCAGGCACGATCTTGAGCAGGCGCGAGGCGTGGCTGTTCAGAGTTGCGCTGAAGCTATTTGAGAAGGTGCCGAGATTGCTGCGGCTCCAGAGGTCGCGCACGCTGGCGCTGCCTGCAAAGCCCAGGTCGCCCCAGTTCACCGTCACCGGAGCTATGGACGATCCCAGATTAAAGAGGGCCACCGCGTAGGAGCCGTCGGGCTGATAAGCTCGCCAGATCTGCGTTGTCGCGTTCGGCACCAGGGGCGCACCAACCACGCCGCTCTGATCGATCCCCAGCACCTCGTCGTTGGTCAAAAGGCTCTGCCCGTAGCTATCGAGCGTGGTGAGGTCGTCGCCAACGTAGAGTGGGGCCGCCGAGATGCTCCAGAGGGTCATCACGCTCTGTCGTTCGTCGTTGGTCAGGCCGTCCTTGCTGCCGTTGCCAACGTCGAGCGAGTCCAGATCGTTCCAGGCGCCAGGGCCGCCCCATGCAACCCAGTTGGGGGCCTGATTGAAGCGTGAGGAGGCGCTGCCCCAGGTTACGAGCGTTGAGCAATAGCACTCAACGTCGCCGGAGATGCGCCATCCGTTGGCATTCGCCCGCCACGTGCTGACGTTGTTGAGATCGAGGCTGTTCGATAGATGAAAATAGATCTGTCGCCCGGATTGTTGCAGGGCTGTGTTCCACGCCTGGATGTCGTTGATGTCGTTATCGCCGACGCCATCGATCTTGAGAAAATCGACGCCCCAGCTGGCAAGCTGATCGGCCCAGGAATTGACGAACGCCTGTGCGCCCGGCTTGCTGTAATCGATGTAGTACATAATGCCGGAGCCGTAGTTATAGTTGGTTTCGTACTTGCTGGTATCGGCGATATCTTGCGCGTGATAGCTGGTGCCTTGAATGGGCGTATTCTGCTTGACAGCTGCGACCGGGATGCCGGGCGTGAGGTAGATGCCAAACTTGAGGCCGAGGCCGTGAATGTAGCTGGCAAGGCCCGCGATGCCATCGGGAAACTTGCTAGAATCCGGTACCCAGCGTCCGTACTGATCGACGTTTGTGGAGGGGTTGAGATACCAGAAATCGTCCATATTGATGTAGGTGTAGCCGTGGGACTTGAGCGTGGAGGCCATTGCTTGTGCCTGGGCCTCGATCTTCGCTTCGGTTGGACTGGAACGAATGGAACTCCAGCTGCTCCAGCCCAGCAGCGGTTTGCTTGCCAGACCATTGCTGGATGCGTGTGCGGTTGGAGGCTGTATAAAGAGAGTCAACGCGGTGAACGCGCATCCTGAGATGAGGACAACGAGAGCGAGTGTACGTGCAATGTGGTGAAGGAGACGAAAACCTTGTTGCATGATAGAATCCTCCCTGATTCCTATCTAATGTCTACAGGCTTGCTACCGGGGAGCACAGTATGAAGGGCGGGCAGCACCATTTCAAGCATACCATAGGCCGGGGCAGTTATCAAGATGTCTAGACCAGTAGCCAGCACTGGTTTGGGCAGGAGACTTCTCAGGCGTCCAGAAAACGAGGAATTTCCGTCAAACTTGACGGAAATTCCTTTCTTCCCCCGGATAAGTTGGTGGTTGGAGGCGCGTCGTTACAGGGTGAGACCTGAATCGACGGTGATTATCTGGCCGGTGATGCTCTCGTTGCGGGCTAGCATGACGTAGGCGGCGGCGACATCCTCCAGCCTTGTTGCTTGCTTGAGTGTGGCTTGCTGTGTGGCTGCCTGGATGTATGCCGCGCTGAATGTGTCGTTCCAACGTGTCTCCAGAAAACCGGGGGCGACGACGTTGACGCGAATGTCAGGTCCAAGAGCGGTTGCCAGACATTTGGTGAGATGAATGGTTCCGGCTTTGGAGACCGAGTAGGCTATGTTGCTCCCTCCACTGGCGCGGATACCAGATACGGAGGCTGTATTGATCACGTGTCCTCCACCATTTTGCCGCATGAGCGGAACCGCCGCTTGCGTCGTAAAAAAAGGAGCTTTGGTGTGTACGTTCAAGACGGTATCCCAATCCAGTTCTGTCAGCGCCTCTATCTGAGAAAAAGGAACGGCTCTAGTGATACCGGCATTATTAATCAACAGATCAAGGCGTCCGAAGTGCTCGGCGACATCTTCGACCATACGCTTACTCTCGGTCATGACGCTTGGTGCGTTTAAGTCTGCCTGAACAGCCTGCGCTTTGGCACCCAGGTCCTGCAACATCGTGACAGTCTCAAAGGCGTCACGCTCGGAACGTGAATATCCGATAGCGACATGCATCCCTGCCTGTGCCAGGTGCCGGGCAATGACGCGCCCAAGACCAGTGCCTCCACCTGTGATCAAGACTACTTTTCCTTGTATATCCATATTTTCTCTCCTACTGACTTTGCATTTCCGACTAACCATAAAGCTTTGCCACACCTCTGGATCATCATTGATAGCTATCCAAAAGTCGTCACACGGATAATTTGCTTGCGCTCCATCAGCATAACAGAGTATGATATATCGAACAACACAAAGTATTCGAAGCAAATATTCATCTTTACTGATAGTTTGAGGGTTATGGATCTACGACATTTGCAGACATTCAGGGTGACTGCGGAGACAGGTAGTTTTGTCCAGGCTGCCGAGCGACTACAATACGCGCAATCAACACTCACATTACAAATTCAGCAACTTGAAGCGGAGCTTGGAGTCGAACTCTTTGATCGCCAACGGAGAAAAATCCAGCTTACCGCCGCAGGATGCACACTCCTCAAAGGCCTGAAGCGGTTCCATTCATACTCAGGGACCAAATTATAATAAATTGCTTTGTGATAGATTTTTACACGTATCCGGACCTACCTCCTCTTGCGGTTGTCGAAGCCCTCTTGTGGTTGACATAGCATAACCCTCGCAAAGAGCATAGCGCCGCGCGGGAGGTTGTCGAAGCGCTACGCTCTCTGCCGTTTTGCTATTGATTGTTAAGTAGTTTGTATACAGCGTCTCCATTGTGGGCGGTAAGGATCTGGTTAAAAAGCTGCTGAAGTTTGGCGGGATCGTCGATTTGAGCCAGTTGACGCTCGGCCAGATCCAGCAAGCCGGGAAAATGGGTGGAGACCACCACGAGTGTTGTGGTACGCAGCGTCTTTATCTCGCCTTTGGTTATCCCCTTCTTAATCCCTTTTTCGATCCCCTGTTCGATCCCCTGTTCGATTCCCTTCTTAATCCCTTTTTCGATCCCCTTCTTAATCCCCTGTTCGATCCCCTGTTCGATCCCCTGTTCGATCCCCTGTTCGATCCCCTGTTGCAAGCCTTTTTTTATGGCCTCTGCCGTGATAGCCTGCACTTTAGGATCTTCATCCCAAATTCGCTCGAACATGCTCAGCCTCCTGTATACTGTCTCTTTCGCTTCGCTTGACATCGCGCCGGAGCGACGCATGAGAATTTCCATCCAGACTAATTGTTGATAGAACTTTGTTGTTTCCTCCCTATAATTATCCTTCATTTCTTGTATAG
Organism: Ktedonobacteraceae bacterium; assembly: GCA_025928885.1. Taxonomy (GTDB): domain Bacteria; phylum Chloroflexota; class Ktedonobacteria; order Ktedonobacterales; family Ktedonobacteraceae; genus JAICIM01. The sequence goes on from JAICIM010000115.1 coordinate 12,585, forward strand.
CTTGCAAGACCAATGGGGCATCGGCATTTTTCATTGTGGGCAGCAGCACATACATGGCGAGATTGTGTTCTTGAACGTACTGATGTGCGTCGAGTTCCCACAGTGCGAGTGTCCGGTAATGAAAAGTGAGAAGATCTTCGTCTCCGCTTTTGATGCACAACGGCGAAACCGGCATTGCAGCTTTAAAAGGATAGATGATAATCGAGAGTACTGGATGTTTGTGCTTCTGGTAGATGACCGCGTTGTAGGTATGCAGGCGTGCGGCCAGTTCTTCGTCAGCATTGCTTGACTCAAACTCGATATGGAGAATGTGCCATGCGTTGCGATACCAGACCAGATAAACTCTATCGGCTCGCATGGTGGGACGAATAATCTCGATATCGATTTCGCGTTTAAATACCACCCCAGGGCAAAGGCAGGGCAATATTTCGGCAGCGTGTTCCTGCACTAACGATTTCAAGGATGTATCGTATTTTTGATCGCGCTTAAATTGCTCTTCAGACATGTGGTGTACCCCTTACTAACAGCTTCATCACATCTCTATTATAGCACGACCGATAGAAAATACAAGAGGAGATTTCCAGGCTAGTACTTATGCTTCAATATTTTTGAAATACTGAATGACAAAATCACGGAAATATTGCGCGGCCTGCGAGAGGTAATGTTCTTTGCGCCAGGCCAGACCGATGATACGATCGCAACTCGGCTCCTCGATGCGCAGTGGGACGATGACGCTGGGATCGGCGACGGTGCGCAGGACCAGTTCGGAGATGAAAGCCACACCCAGGCCAGCTGTGACCAGTCCGCGTAGCGTTGATGGCTCGTCGCCCTCAAAAGCCACATGGGGAACGAAGCCCGCCTGCCGACAACAATTGTCTGTGAGGTCGCGCATCGTGTTGCCCGGCTTCAGGCTGATGAACGGCTCATGCTCAACCTCGCGCAGGTCAATGCTAGTACGATCGGCCAGCCGGTGATCCGGCGGCACCATCAGATAAATCTCCTCCCGCATTAGATTGATCCAGCCGATTCCCTCCTGCTCGATCGGCGGCGACGTGATGCATAGATCGATCTCTCCCTGTTCCAATTGCTGCTGCACGGTCTCCGACGAGTGCTGGTGA